>JAAYLA010000239.1 GCA_012522135.1 Bacillota bacterium
CAGCTCCCGGCCGGTCATGTGCACGTACACCGACCCGCGGCGCCTACCGGGCACGAAGGAGGGTACGGACAGCACCTCGGCTGCCACGGCGGCGGCCGCACCGGCTTTCAGGGGATCGTCGCTACGGGTCGATATAAGGAGGGCCAGTGCGTAAACGCAGGCCGCTCCGGCGAGGGCCAAGATGAGTCCAGCGTAGAACGTCCCCGGCACGGTAAACCCGTGCACCGCGCGGGCGGTGATGGCGCGCGCCAGGGTACCGAGGAGCAGCGCGACGGCCATGCCGGTCAGGTCGACGGCGGTTTTCACAAGGAGCACGGTTTTTCGCGGCACCGCCCGGGAAAACAGAAACCGGGCCGTGCCGCGGCTGAATTAGGGGTTCACACGCCACCGCACTCGCCTTTCCTGACCTCCTGTGACCCAACTCGAGTCGTGCTCGGCTGGTCGTGAAGCGACTGTCGTCGCGCGTGTGAACGGCCGGCGGCTCGGCCGGTGCCGGAGCACCCACATTGCGTTCACTGCCGTACGCCAGCCCCGGCGACCAAGCGACGCGGCCCCCTCGCCGTACCGCCTTTCCCGCGCCGTTTCGGCAAGCAAAACGGCGAGCTCCGCCAAAGGGCCGTCAAGCTCGCCGTTTGTGCCCCGTCGCTGCAGCTGCGGAAACCCAGTCCTGCGCTGCGAGGGGCGAACTATCCCCAGATCTCAATTTCGTCGAGGAAGACCCAGACGCTGACGGTAAAGTACAGCCGCACGTACCGGGCTTCCACGTCGAGCTCTTCCACGTCAGCCGGCGCGATGCCCGGGTTCGGGTAGTCGGCCGACTTTAGTTGTATCGTGCCGACCTCTTCCCAGTTCTCGCCATCTGCCGAAACGTACCAGATCACTTCGGACGGAAAACCGACTCCGACCCCTGCGCTCTGGAGAAAAGCCGTACGCAGCTCGCGAATGGGCCGTACGCTGCCGAGATCAACGGTAATTTCCCGGTAGTTCTCCCGGTTGTGACCCACCCAAGCCGTATCCGACCATGAGGTGCTCGCCCGTACGCCATCCGTCATCTTTCCGTCGGGATCCGGATAGTTTTCATGGGGTTCGATGTTGTACACGTACGATTTGCCGCGCGCCCAGTTCATCGGGTCGAGCACGATCTCCAGGGGGGCGAGGCCCTCCTTTACCTCGACCTGCCGCGTGATGGCCTGACCGTCGATGTCGATCCGAACGCTCCGCTTGCCCTCGCGCACGTCTTGTACCGTGAAAGCGCCGTTCTTGTCGGTCGTAACCTTCTTGCCGTCGATCGTGACCACCGCATCGGCAAGAGGCTTACCGGTGCTAGTCAACACCACACCGCTCACCGTGGTGACCCGCACTGCGAAACATCCCGTCATGACGACGGCAAGGAGGCCGGCGACGAGGAAACTCCACTTCTTTCCCGCTACCACCGCTTGCACACTCCTTTCGATTATTCAAATTTCTTAGGACACAAAGGAGGCCGCATGAGTTTCAAGGTATGCGGCCGCTAGATATTTCTATTCTTCCCTATAAGTCGCATTTATCCTCTGGCCAGCCGGATACGTCAGCTGACTTGAAGCCTGGAACACGCGATCAAGTGGTCGATCACGGCCGGCACCTGCGTCAAATCGGTAATCACGGCGTCGGGAATGCACTCGCCGAGTACGTCCAACCGGTACGCTTCGTATGCAAACTCCCTTCGTATCATATCCTCTACGTACTGGGTAAAAAGTTGCGAATGGGGAATATCCCAAGGGTTGAGTCCATGAAAAACCGGGTTTAGGGTCCGGTCGAGCCAGATGGTGTAGAGGCCGGCACGTCGCCCGCCGGCCACGTCCGTCGTCAAACTGTCGCCGATCATGACGCCTTTCCTAGCCGGCTCGCCGGCGGCGGCCAAGATCGCGTCGTAGATCTCCTTATGGGGCTTAACAGCATCGTGGGTATCCGGTGCAAAGTAACCGTCAAAATAGTTTTGTAGCCCTAATGCCTCCATGACCGGCAGCTGGTAGCGAGCAAAGCCGTTTGAAATCCAATACAAACGCCGTGCCCTCGCGCGCAGCCAAGCAAGAGCCGGAGCGGCATCGGGATAGGCCGCAATGTAGGGAGGCCGCGCATGCGCGCGCACCAAACCCGTCACGTCGAGGGCACCTGCGAAGCCTAAGGACTGCGCCACGTGGTTCACGATTCCATCCCAGTCCGACGAGGCCACCCAATCGCCCGCCATGAGTAGGTCGCGATGGCGCTCGTAGATGCGCACGACGATCCACGTGCGCCACTCTTCCGCGGGGACGCCGGCGGGAACATAGGGCCTCAACACCCGAGCCACCTCGGGAAATACACCGAAAAGAAAGGGGTTTTGGATCAAAACCCGATCCAAGTCAAAGACGACGAACATGGAGTGCCTCCTTTGCAGCGAAGGGCCGGCCCATCCTTACCACGCCGTGCGAACCGCGTCGCGCGTGGTAAGGGCCGGACAGGCTTCGTTGACTGGTACGTAGTACACGGATTCAAGGTCGATGCAGAACGGCACGCCGAAGGCGCCGCCCAGATCTTGCCGGTAGGCATCCAGGTAGGGCGAGAACAGTTCGACGGCTACCAGCTGCGATCCGGGAGTGAAGCGAAGCAACGCCAGCCATCCGTCCCCGCCCCGGGGACGGTGCTGAAAGTTGAAGAGCATCTCGTAGACACGCGTGCCGTGGTCGCCGACCTTCACCTGGCGGGGCACCGTGCCGTCCGGCGTGACGTGCCCGCTGAGCACCATGAAGATGTTCGGATGCCGCCGGATCAACTTATTCCAAACGTCAACGCCCGTGTTCACCGTGGTCTCCCGGCTGTCTACGATGGCGTAGCGCTCGCCGTAAACTGAGCGCTGGGAGCCGGAGACGGAAGTGTACGTGTGCGTCACCACGATGACCTTATGGTCGGGATGGGCGGCTACCACGCCATTGGCCCACTCTAACACCTCGTCGCGGGGCAAAAACTCTAGGCTCAGGACCAGATACCTTTCTCCACCCAGGCGAAACGTTTGGTAGTTGTTTTCCAGCCGCCCTTCCTCGAACGTGCCGCCGAACCACGGACGTGCGGCGTAGCGCGCGACCGGAAAGTAGGCGTTGAGCAACGTGTCCCGGTTGGCTGCGTTCCCGCCGAAGCCGATATCGTGGTTGCCTACGGTGAGGGTGTAAGGTACTAGCCCTTCCAGCAAGTACAGGCTGTTTTGCGCCGCTTCCCACTGGGTAGGCAAGTTGTGATCCGTAACGTCGCCCACGTGCACCACGAGACCGATTCGCTCCGCCGCTGCGTTTTCTGCAATCCAATGGATCATGCGCGTCAAGATCTCGGGATTGCCGCCTTGTGGACTGGCGTGGGTCTGGTACTGCGTATCAGGCAAAACGACCAGGGTGAACGGTCCCTCATCGAACCCGTGGGCCGGTTCATAGGTTGTGAACATACGGGCCGTCCCAGATGTACCGAGCGCCACGTCCACATCGGCGGCCACCGAAAACCGGACCGACCACAGAGCCGGCTCGCTATCTGGGACAGGCAGGCTGAGCGGCACATAGACCGGCTCTCCCTCCGTCTCCAAATAGGCGTCGAGGGCGGCGATCGTGCCCCAGGCCTCTTCTACATACGTACGCTGCGCGGGATCCCAGATCATTCGAGTGAGTTCCGCATCGATCCGCAGCCCGGTAGTGAGCGGCCCATCCGTCTCCAACGTGACGCCCGATAGGACCCTTTCCGTTTCCCGGTCAAAGATCGTCGGTTCGAACGCAGCCTTCAGGTAACCGACGTATAGGTGCCTCCGTTCGGCAAAACGTATGGTCCCGTCCGCGTCGCGATATTCGAGTAGGAACTCCAGGCTGCCCGGCACGAGCTCACTTTCCGGTATGGGAACCGTCACGCTGCCGGCCGGTGCGACAATGTGGGCCAGCTCACGGACACGGCCTCGGGCTTGCGCAGTGACGCGAATAGTCCCCTGCACCGGATTTTTCAGGTCAATATAAATCCCCACCGGGCCGCTCAAGCCGCGATCGATCCGCGAGAGTGCAACCACTCCGGCGCTCTCGCCACTCAACTCGCCGATGCGCCACGTCATCCCGCGGGGAACGTATCCGGGAGCGACGGTGATCGTGTCCACCGCCGCGTAGGTCCCGCCGCGGCGGCTGCCCGCGCCGGCGTAGAAGGGCCCCCCCAACGTGCCGACCGTGTACTCGGCGGAAATAACGGTCTCGCCTGCGGTCGCATCGTGGACCCAGAGGGACAACGCTCCGGTTGCCGGATCGTAGCTCAGGACGGTGTGGTACACGTGGCCCCAGCGCGGCTTTCCGACACCGGGCAGCGGAAATACGGCCGATCCGCGCAGCACGCCGGTTCCGGTTTCCGCCCGCACGTCCGCGGGCAGCAGTCCGAGGTCACTTTGCAGCTGCAAGGCCCATACCGGCAGCAGTCCGCCCCGTTGAGACCAGACAAGCCCCAGGGTACCGGGCGGCCCATCCGGGCTCGTTCCCAGCCCTGCCAGCCACAGGGCCTCCAACGTATGTACCTCTTCCTCGGGCGGGAGCCGCACGTACGCCTCGACGGTAACGGGATCCTGATACCACGCGGACGATACCCCCTCCGCCGCCCAAAGGGAGCGGGCCGTCCCGAAACAAAGACAGAACGAAAGAATAAAAAGGACTTGCGGGCGCCTGAAAAGATGCATCACGAAAACTCCTTGCGGGTGCGCTCCAAATAGACTTTGTAGCGATCGGCCCGGTACAGGGATTTCATCAACTCGATGGCCCGGTCGCTTTCATCGAACAGCACGCCTTCGATCATAAGCGCCGGTGCGCCGGCCGGAACGCCTAAGTGGTACGCTTCGTCGGGCGTAACGATCACGGCCTCCAAGGTCTGTTGGGCGCGGGTCGGACGCACGGAGTACAGCGACTCGTACACGTCGTAGCGCGATTGCGCTTCCGCCAGTGCGTCCTCGATACCGGGAAAATAGCGCCGCACAATGAAAACCGTCTCCAGCACCATGGGAAGATCGTCGGCATAGCGCAGGCGGTGAATACGCACCAAGGGCTCCGCAGGGGCGACGTTCAAAGCCTCTGCCTGGCGCGTGCTCGCAGCCACGACCTCCATCTCGAGGAGGACGGTGCGCGGGACATAACCCCTACGCCGCATATCCTGCGTGTAACTGGTGAAAAAGGGGAGCTGCAACCGAACGGAGGGAGACCGCACGAAAGTCCCCTTTCCGCGATGGCGCTCGAGCAGCCCTTCGGCGACCAGCTCGTAGATGGCTTGCCGCACCGTCATCTTGCTCACACCGAGTTCCTGGGCGAGTTGGGGCTCTCCGGGCAAGAGATCCCCCTCTTTAAGCTGCCCGGTGTGGATCATGTCCTCGAGCTGTTTACGAATTTGCACGTAAATAGGAACTTCGCTGTCGCGGTCTACTCGCAGCGGCAACTCTCTTTGTGCCACGGGCAACTCCCCTTTCAACGACTTTAATCGGCCAACAACCTCTTCGCACCGGCGAGCATAGGATCTTCGGTCCGCTCCATCCAAGCGAGCATTTTTTCTCGCAGTTCGGGCAGGACCTCTTTCGCACGGTCGGTGTGGATCAGATTGTTCATCTCGTGCGGGTCTTCGGCCATATTGTAAAGCTCGCCCAAGTCCCCGCCGCTATACACCAGCTTCCATTCGGGCGTGCGCAAGATGCGCAGAGGCGTTTCACTCCATGCGTGGGCATGATACTCGCAGAAGACGGAGTCCCGTACGTTCTCTCCTGCCAGCGAAGCAAAGAGGGAACGGCTGTCGATGGTCGACGTCACCTCGACGCCGGCGATCTCGAGCAAGGGCGGGTACAAATCGAAGTTTTGCACCAGAGCCTCACACCGCGTGCCGGGCGCGATGCGGTCCGGATACCGCATGACTAGCGGCACCCGGTAGAGGGCGTCGTATCCGCCGGGCCCCTTATCCAAAAGGCCCCGCTCGCCGACCATCTCCCCGTGGTCCGCCGTGTATATTACGACCGTGTTTTCGGCTAGTCCTAGCTCATCCAGCGCGGAGAGGATGCGCCCCACGCCGTGGTCAATCTCCGCGATGGCGCCGAGATTATATTGCAAAGCCCGTGCCCAATGTTCCCAGCCGATCCCTTCGACGCCAAACCAGCGGCGCCACAGTTTAATGCGCTCGGGTTCGTCGCGTACATGGAAGTTCGGCCACGGCTCCAGCTCATCGGGATCGACAAGCGAGGCGAAGGGTTCGGCCACGATATACGGATAATGGGGTCCCGAATAATCGACGTGGAGCATAAAAGGCCGCTCTTGCCCGCTCGATTCGCGCAGGAACTCGATGGCCTGATCGGTTAGGTAATGGGCCTCCGTTTGCTCCGGATCGACATGCCACGTCGCGTACAAGGGATAGCGCTTATGCACCATCGGTGCCGGAGAGCCGCGATAGCTGTCGGGGCCGTAGTCGGTGAACCGCCCTACCGGCGGCTTGTGCACCTCGTACCTGAACAACGGTGGCGGTACCTTGCCCCAATGGGGATAGCCCAAATGCCCCGTGCGATATCCCGCTTCGGCGAGCACGGCGGTAAAGGGGCGCTCGCTGGCGGGCCACGTTTTCTCCCTGGCCCACGGCAAATTGGAGTTGGCGGTGATGCCGTGACGGTGAGCGTAGCGGCCCGTCAAAATGGAAGCTCGGGCCGGATGGCACTGTGCGGTGGTACTGAAGGCGTTTGGGAAATAGGCGCCCTGCTCCGCCAAGGTGTTGATGTTCGGAGTGACGTTGGGAAATCGCCCGGCGATGCCGAGCGAATCCCAACGCTGTCCGTCCGCACAGATAAGCAAGATATTCGGTTGTGTTGCCGTATTGCGCACAGCCTTTCTCCCTTTCGTCACCGTTTCTCAGCGAGAATGGCGCGCATCCGCTGAGCGGCGTTTGCCATCTCTCCCGGGATAGCCTTCTGGTCGTTAAAGATGTTGCGCAGCGCCTCGGTCATGACGGCATTCATCTCCGCGTAGGTATCCCAGTATTCAAAGGCGTTGACGTAGTCGTTGCCGTAGAGCACGTACAGCAAGAACTCCTGCACGTACGCGGCCTTGTCCCGGGGCAGTGCACCGAAGAACTCCTCCCAGAGCTCGGAGTACGGTCCAATGGGCTGACGCTTTGCCTCGCGCACGATGACCTGCTGGCCCTTGTAGCTGGCCATCCACTCGAGCACTTCCCAAGCTGCGTCGACGTTCTTCGCCGTGGCCGGGATGCTGAACATATGCCCCTGGGCAAAGTCCTTCTGACCCTTGGGCGCCGCGGGATAGACGGTCAGCCGCCAATCGTAAGCGGGAGGATCGCTGAACTGGAAGGCCGACGACAGCCAGTGCTGCCACATGGCGTAGCCACCGCCCAGGAGATCGCCGCGCCGTTGGAAGGAGCCGGGATAGGGAGAAGCGTCGTAGTTGCGCTCGAGATCGTACCAGTACTCGAGCATCTCGATGTGCTCCTGTCTGTCGACGAGCACCTCGGTTCCGTCGTCGCTAACCCAGCCGTGGCCCGTCCAGTTCAGCATCCATTGTAAGTGCCGGTAGCCGCCGTTGCGAGGTTGGTTGTACGTGCCGTAGACACCCTTCATCGGATCAGTGAGTTTCTTCGCCAACTCGGCATGGTCATAGACGGTCCAATTCTCGTTGGGCAGGGCGACGCCCCGTTCCTGGAACCAGTCGTAGTTCAGGAAGAAGACCTCCACGTTGAAGTCATACGGCACGCCGTAAATCCTACCTTGATACGTGGCGGTGTCCATCATGAAGGGGTAAATGTCCATCTCGCGAATGACCGGGCTATTGTTCCAACGGTCGGTGAGATCGAGCAAAAGGCCCTGATCGACCCACGTCGACTTGTACTGGGCCCATGTCTGTACGATGTCAGGGGACACCCCGCCCATGATCATCGTGTACATCTTGTCTATATATTCACTCTGGGGAAACACCTGGACTTCGACCCGGATATGCGGATGGGTCGCGTTAAACTCGTCCATTATGCGCTGCAATACGGCGGGAGAACCTCCGTACGAAGCGATCTGCACTACGGTTTGTGCGCCGACGCCACATGAGAGCAACAGTACGAACAATCCTGCCAATAACAGCCGAGACGCCTTCACAATAGATAGCCTCCTTCACATGAGGGTGACAACGGCAGATGCCCTCCTCATTATGACAGGGACTCATTGACTAGTCAATTATTTTTCCAGCGGAAGCGGAACCGCCGGCCCGACGCAAAGCTAGCCGATTTGAGGCCATTTTTTCTGCGACACGCAACCACCGGCCCACGGCGGCGTGCACAAAGAAAATATAGTTGACTAGTCTTGTTGCAGGAGGTCGCCGGGCGTTGAAGAAAAGAGAAGCCGATCCGAAGCTGAGGCAAGCAGTGCTCGCGTAGGGCATTTTCTACTACATACAAGCTCGAATTCCACGCGGATCGGGTGGGACCTGCCATGAAACCTTCCAATATCAGGTTAATTGCCATTGACATCGACGACACATTGCTGACGTCCACGGGAATGCTCCTGCCGAGCGTGGTGTCCGCCGTCCAACGGGCGCAAGCTGCCGGCATTATGGTCACGCTAGCCACCGGACGGACGTACCCCATCGCCGCTCCGATCGCCGAGCGCTTAGACTTGACGACGCCGCTCATAACAAATAATGGAGCCGTGGTCCGTTCCCGGCGCTCGGTCCACCATCATTGGCCTATCGCCAGGGACATGGCCGTCTGCGTGTATTCCGCGGCGGTTGCTCACGGTCTGACGCCTCTCTTCTTTCAGGGCGACGGAGTATACGCAGAAGCGCGCGACGAGCGTACCGATTATTACGTCTCCCTCGGAGGCATGCCTCCCGGGTTTGTGGGCGACGCGCCGCGGTGGCTGGACACCTTAACGGCTGCAGACGAAGTGAGCAACATCCTCCTCATCGGCGAGCCGGGGGCTGCCTCCTCCCTACTGCCGGAGCTGCAAGCGCAATTTGCCGGACGGCTCCAGATCACCTTATCCAAGCCGGGATTGATCGAGGTCACGGCCCACGGCGTGTCGAAATGGAAGGCGCTCTCGGCATTGGCCGGCGAGCTCGCCATCGCCCGCGAGCACATCATGGCGATCGGCGACAGTTTGAACGACCTTGAAATGTTGCAGCGAGCGGGGATCGGCGTAGCAGTCGCAAACGCACCGGTCCGCGTGCGCAAGGCCGCGGACTTCGTTGTACCGTCCCACGATGAAGGCGGCGTTGCGGTAGCGGTGCAGATGTGTCTCAACGGGCGCCTTGAACCATAGGACGCCCCAGCGGCCAAACGTGCCGCGCCGGACGTTGACACGCTGCGGCGCGCGCCACGCTAAGCGAATCTGCACGCGCGAAGGCGAGCCCACCCCTTGGGGCAGACCCGCCTTATTTAGCGCTGTTACCATTACCTTGCCGCGTTGCGCCCCGCCGGCGCCTACATCGACGGCGACACGATGCGGTCCCAACGGTGGTAATACGGCGGCAACCTGTGTCCCTCGCGGCGCGGCCCGTCGAAATGCAGCCGCTCGGTCTCCAACTCCTCGATGCGGTCGGTCTCGCCGTTCACGTACTGGAGCAGCCGCGCCCGGGTCGTCTTAAGGCGTACCAGAAGACCCCCGTACCGCAGGTCGATCACTTCCCAGCCGAAGGGCTTATAGATGCTGAACCACTGCGCCCGGTGGGCCTCACGCAGCGCCTCGATCCGCTGCTGGAGCTCGGGGATTTCCTGCTCGGCGATCGTCCGCAAACGGTCCCGCTCGCCGCTGTCGTAAGCTGCTTTCATCCGCAGACCCAAATCCCACTTTTTATCAAGCACGAGGCACAGCTTTTCCGTGACCGCGAACAAGTGGGCCAGGTCCGGATACTCCTTCTGGTACCTTGCCATGCGCTCTGCAATCGCTGGGAAATGGCCCGTCAAATCCATGTCCGCCGCGTGCCGGTCAAAGAGCCCAATGAGCGGAGCTTGCCACAAGAGCCACTTCGTCAAGTTGGTCACGTAATTTGGATGCAGGTCGATGTTCGCCGGGCGGTCGGGGCGCGACAGATCCTTGAACGCCTCCGCGCTCGGTCCGACGCAAAAGCGCACCCGCCGATCGAGCTTCTCTTCGTCCAACTCTTCGGCATATCCGTGTTCCGCAAAGAGCTGCAGGCCCAGCAGCGCGTTGTACACGTTCGTCTCCTGCCCGTTGTCGCCCCACATGGTGGCAAAGGCTTCCTTAATGCCCTTGCGCTTGCACGCCGTGAGGGCCGCGTTGGCAGTGGCGTACGTCTTCGGATACTGCGGCACCATCGTACCCCAAATCCACACGCCGCCGGCGAAGACGGGGTCGGAACCGAAGCGGCGGTGCCGGTCGATGAACTGCTCGTAAAATTCTACGTCATCGTGGTAGTAGTCCCAGTAGACGAGCTGTACGCCCTTGGGCATGTCCGCGATGACATCCTCGGGAACGAGCGCGTCCAGGTCGTAGTACCCGCCGGTCTTCGATGCGAGCCGAAAATACATGTCGCTCCACATCATTGCCTTCAGACCGTACTTATCCGTAATCTCCAGGACCCGGCGCAGGTGCTCGTTCATGATGTCGAACCGCTTGCGATAGCCGTTTAGCTGCAGGTAGCGGCCGAGGCCCAGCGCGTGCGCCTCGTCCATACCGATGTGGATCCGCTTGCTCCGGAAGGGCGCCGAGGCAGCCCGGATCATGTCCTCAATGAATTTGTAGGTATCTTCGCTGCCGGCGAGCAAAATATCTTCCGTATCGCGCAGTCCGGCAAAGGCGTTCCACTGAAGGGCCCGGGCCAGGTGAGCCAAAGTTTGGATGCAGGGTACGACCTCGATGCCGAACTGGTAGGCGTAGTCGTCGATGGCCTTTAGCTCGTCCTGCGTGTAGCGTCCCCGCATGTAGCCGAAATAGGGCCAGCCTTCTACTTCGTATGTATCCTCGGTGTAGAGCATGACGAGGTTCAAGCCCATGAGCGCCATCTTGCGAAGCAAAAACTCCATGCTCTCAACCTTGAGAACGCCGTTGCGGGACGCGTCGATCATGGCGCCCAACGTCGTGAACTGGGGCTCTTCTGTCAAGTTAAATGTATCCGCCCGCCGGGACTCCTCGACGAACAGCCCCAAAGCCCGGAAGAAATGGATCTTCTCGGCAAAGCGAATCGTGCCCTCGTCGCCGCTGCGGCTCACCTCGATGGGCCCGGGCCGCCGCTGCACCTGCAACCGGACGGCGTTCCGATCCCCCGCTTCGCCTTCCGTCACTTCAATACCTAACTCCGGCGCCAGCGTGCGGACGCCGTCCATCAGCTCCCGAACATCTCCATATAGCACCAGTTTCATTTTTCTCGCCTCCCTCGCTGAGCCGGCAACGCCTTACCGCGTATTCCATTCGGTAGGCGGCTCGTTCCCCCCTGCCTGTACGCTTTGCTGCGCCGGGCCGTAAAGCGCGCTGCGTCGCCCGGCTCGACCACAACCTCGTGCACCACGCCCAAGAGAGGCACGGTTATGCCCGTGCGCCGGCGGGTGATGCCGATGTACTGCAGGCCGTCCCGCTCGCCTAAGGGTTCGGCCGCCGTTGCATCGCCTTCCCCGCAACCCTCCGGGTCACCGTCGACATGGATAATGCAATCGTACTGGCGGGCCGTGTCGCTTACCGCATCGTACACGTCGAGCACGTAGGCGCCGGTCACGAGCACGGTGCGGGTGAGTTCGACGCCCGGATACACCTCGCTGCTCGCCGCCCGGGTCAGCTGCAGCGTCGGCCCGGGTACGTAGGCGTCGAGGCATCCCCGGGAAGTTTGGGCGCCGTCGGTGCTCCAGAGGCCGTTGCTGAGCACCTGCGGGATTTGCGACATGCCGTCTACGACGAGCGTGTTCTTGGCCGCCGTGTGCCTGGCGTACGTGCTGTGGCGGTCATCGGTGCTGCCCGGCGTGTACGGGAAACGGCCCGATCCTGCCAGGCACGGATGCCCGTGTGCGGTGAGGTATAAGCTCAAATTGTCGGCGTGCTGGTGGCCGGCGAGAAGGAGCGGTACCACCATGTACTTTACCGCCCCCGGATCGACCTTGTCCGCGTCGGCGAACGTTGCGAGCAGTATCGAACCGTTCCAACCATAATATCGCACCATCCTAGCGTGCCCGGTGCCAACTGTAAGGAAAATACCAAGGAGTTCCACGGCCTGCTATACGGAAATGTCGGAGCCAGTAACCGCCCAGCGGGCCCTAGGCGGCGGTTAGCGTCGGCTCTGGCAGAGCGCACGGGGGCTACTGGAGTGTCGACCGGTGCAGCGCAGACCGCCAAATGGAAAAATCTGTGTCTCGATTTTGAGACATATTGTCTCACATGCGAGACATAGATTCTGGAAGCCGCATTTACAAGACGCGCCACCGGCCTTGAGAAAGTCTGTAGCAGGGCATTCGTCACCCAACGGAATCTTACCGTAACGACACGTGCGTCTGCACCACACGGACCGCCGCCGGGTACCCGTCCCGGGGCAAGGGCTCTAGCTGGCCTTTTTGCGCGGCAACCGAGGACGCCGCAGCGTTTTCCAGAAAATGTGTCTCACTTGCGAGACGCTCTGTCTCAGTTTCGAGACACAGATTCTGGAAACCCCTGCCCGCCAACAAACTTCCCCCCTAGCCCTCACAGCCGACGGCAACGGGATGCCCATCTCCAGCTGAGTACACCGAACCCGCGCCGGGACGGGCCGCTCCACGCCCTTTACCTAAGCCCTCGTACCCGGAGCGGCTGGCCCGGGCCACGCTTCCACCAAGTCTTGCCGGCACGGATCGGCTCTCGGCGCCTGGCCGCGGCGGAAAGAGCCCCGGACCTTGGCCCGGGGCTCCTCCGTGCCGCGGCGCGCTCCCCTACCGCACCGTCACGTAGTCCACATAGAAGGGCTCGGCCAGAGGCGTGCGGTCCGCTTCGATGAACGACATGTATACCATATACGTGCCGGTCGGTTTCAGATCGCGCATCTTCGGGGGCAAGGAAATCTCGATCTCATTCCAGCCGGGCACGAGCTCCGTGGTGGCGAACAGGCCGTCGACCCACTCCCAACCGTCGGTCAGGTCGGCCATGCCGACGAAGAACTGCGCCGGCTGCAATTCGTTCTCCGGCGGGAAGTAAGTGCGTACGACCATCGTCTCGCCGTCCATCCACTTGTAAATGGCGATCCCTTCGAGCGGCGCGGCGATCTTCGTCTCGGCCGATTCACCGCTGGGCATCACTTGCAGCAAGAACCGGCCTTCGCCGCCGATGTCCTCCACCAAAGCGAAGGTGGCTCCGGTATTGTCGTCGCCGATCGTGGCCAGCTCCGCCTCGTCCTCGAACGCCCACACGTACGGCGGCAGGTCCAAGCCGGCGGGACGCAGCGGCTGCAAAGCGAGGGTACCCACCGCGCACCCGCTCACGCCCGGCGTGCTCAAAATGCCGGCTGCGCCCTCATAGCCAAACATCTCCGCCCGGATAACGTAGCAGCCCTCGGGTGCCACGATGTCGTAGCGGCCGGTCTCGTCGGTGCGCACGCCGGTCACGAAACTGCCGTAGGCGTCGTGCAGCGTCACCGCGGCCCCCGCTATAGCTTGCCGCGTCGCCTGGTCCAGCAACGTACCCGAAATCACCGCCAGCCCGTCCGGATCAAGCACGAACTGGTTCGCCGGATCGGTCAGGTTTGCCCAGGCGTACGGCGAGTAGGTGCTCACCTCGATGCGACCGTCCGGGTAAAACTCCACGAGCCGCAAGTAGCCGTCGCCGCCGTTTTCTCGCATCTGGTAGTTGGCCAGCAGCTGGTAGACGAAGTTGCCGTGCTCACCCAAATCGACGCGCCGGGCCGTCCCCGAACCGACTACATGCCCGTTTAACACCAAGAAAATGTTCGGGTGCCTTTTCACGAGCTTATGCCAAAGGGCCTCGCCCGCATTGGCGTCCGCTCCGAGCCCATACCGGTTCGGGCTCCATTCCGTGCCTTCGTCCACCCGCCAGCCGTCGTGATGCAGGAAGCTGTGGGTCAAGACAATCACCTTCGCCTCAGGATGGGCGGCGACCACCTCATTCGCCCAGTCGATCACCTCGTCCCGGGGTCCGAACTCCAATACAAGCACCATGTACGTCTCGCCGCCGGCATCGAACAGCGCGTACACGGTTTCCGCCTTCCCCGGTTCAAAGGCGCCGCCGAACCAAGGCTTCCCTTCATACCGCTCCAGGCCGAAGTACTGGTTGAACACGTTCGAGGACCGGGTCTGCGCCAAGTCGTCGTAGTCGTGGTTGCCGATGGCGATGAGCGTCGGGATGCCGGCCGCGTCGAGCAGGTCGATCGCAGCCTTGGCCGCCTCCCACTCCGCCACGGCGGCCGCGCCGCTATCGACGACGTCGCCCGCATGCAGCACAAAGCGGATGTTGTAGTAATCCTGATTCCGCACGATCCACTCGGTTTGGGCTTTGAAAATTTCTGGATGCGACTTCGAATACACCTGCGTATCGGGCAGCACCACCACGCTGAAATATTCCGCCGCCAACGTTATACCGGGGAAAGCCAGGA
>JAAYLA010000240.1 GCA_012522135.1 Bacillota bacterium
AACGCTTCCGGCGCGTCCACGCGATGGCCGACGGCGTCTTGAGCGCGCCCGTCGTGGAACTCGCCCTCGACGCCTGGATCCGCGATGAGGGAATCCAGCCCCTCTTCTTTACACAGGCAGTCCGGCTAGCCACTGCCGAAGGCGTAACCACGGGCGCAACGGTCGCGACGAAATCGGGTTACATGCAGCTCACCGCACCTTTGGTCGTCGAAACCGATCAGTTGGGCCGCCTCGCACGCGACGAAGCCTTAGATCTTGGCCTGCGACCGAACAGCGCGCCACGGCCGGCCCCAGGATCCGCGACCCACCGATCTCCCGTTCGCTCGTGCATCCTAATCGGTGTGCCCGCCGAAGCCGCTCAGCACGCCGGCCCCGTCGCGGAGCGCCTGGCCGCCCGGTTCGGTCCGTCTGCCGTCACCGTTCGTCCGGCATTCCCCGGACAAGTGCAGCTCGACTTGCATCCCGCCGGGCAGACTTACGCCGACCGGGAGCACGCCTTGGCCACGCTGATCCCCGAAGTCCTGGCCGAGATCCGCCGGGTGCCGGGTTGGGAGCAGGCAAGCCTTGCTTACATCGCCGACGACGAGTGGGCACCGCCGCCTTTCTGCTTGCCCGGGGCGCCGCCACAGGGAGCCCGTCTGGGGAGCCTCATCGGTCCGGCAGGTCACGTCCCGGTCTGCGAAAGCGATGTGGTGGCCGGCGCGCCCCACGGGTTTTATCTTGCCGGTCCGTGGATCGCCAAGATGGTAACCGCTTCGCAGACCGACGAGCTCGCCCTGATTAACCGCATTCTCCTCGGTGACCTGGTCGCCGGGGCGATCCGATGGCGCACCACCAGCAACGAAGCGAGGAGGCGATGAGGATGTAAGAGCACGAGCCGCAGATTGCAGCACGGCAAGGAGGTCCAAAGGTCAGAAGAACACGAAAACAAGACAGGGGTGAAGCAAGATGTACGGCCTGACAAGACAGCGTCCGAGCGTGAAATCGGCAGTCGGTGTGTCGGTACTTCTCATCGTGCTTTTGGCGTTCCCCGTCTGGGCGCAAGAACGTACGCTGACGTTCATGCACTGTTGGGATGCCCACCGCACGGCTTGGGTCGACGAGATGCTCGACAGCTTCGAGGCGGCCCACCCGGGTGTGAAGGTGGAAAGGCAACTTGTGGTGTGCGGCATGCTCCGTGACAACTTCATGACGGCGTACCTGGGCGGCGCCGCTCCGGACGTCGTGATGATCCACAGCCTCGACATCCCCGCCCTCGTCGAAAGCGGCGTATTCGTGCCCCTCGACGACTACCTGAAAGCCGACGGCATATCCATGGACACTTGGTACCCCTCCGAGATCGGCACGGCGGTTTGGCAGGACCGGCTGTACGGCCTTCCCATCCGCACCGGCGGCGACACCAACTCCGTCTTCTACTACAACCGCACCCTGTTCGCCGAAGTGGGACTCAACCCGGACGATCCACCCGCCACCTGGGATGAATGGTTAGAGGCTGCACAACGGCTTACCCGCTACGAAGAGGATCGCCTCGTGCGCGCCGGAACGGCTCTTTACGGTGGCGACTTCTCCGAGGTGGCCTACCTTGCCACCGCGGGAGGCCGGCTCATTTCCGAGGACGGACGCCGCGTGGCCTTTACGGACGAAGCCGGCATCGCAGCAGCTCAGTTCACGTACGACCTCGGTGCCCGCACGTACCGCGGCCACTGGCACGAGCTGTACGAACTGACGGGCGGCGACGACACGGCTGCTTTCCTGGACGGCCGCCTCGCCATGCACACCGGTGGCATCTTGAGCCACAGCTTCTACGTGACGAACGCTCCCGAACTGGACTTCGCCATTGCCGTTCGCCCGAGCCGGGAGCCCGGTGGACCTTCCGGAGCAAATGCCGGCACCTTTCACTGGGCGATCGCACGGGGTTCCTCGGACGAAGCCCTGGCGTGGGAGCTCGTAAAGTGGGTCGCTCTGCGGGAAGACACCGGCGGCCTGTTCATGCTGCGCCAAGGCCGTCCATCGCCCGTCCGGGCCTTCAACGACAATCCAGCCTACTTCGAAACGAACCCGTACTGGCTCGTCGTCGGTGAAGCCCTGGCCCGCGCCGTGACGCTGCCCTCGTATCCGTTTACCCGCGACGTGATGAACATCTTCGGCGGCGCGGTCGGCAGCGTAGCCTGGGGCGACCAGGCTGCTGTACCGGCTTTGGAACAGGCTGCAGCCCAGGCTCAGGCCCTGATCGACGAGTACTGGCAAGGACGATAGGCCTGCACCGGGGGGCTGTCACAAAGGGGGGCTGTCACAAAAGTGCATTTGGGACAGCCCCTAGTCTTTGCGAATGACCCAATGGTGGGTCACCCCTCAGCTCCAGCGACCCACACGTGGGTCGATCTGCTCCGTGCCCGACCCATTGTTGGGTCAACCGCCTCTGCCCAACAGTGACCCCGTTCGTTGGAAACTGTTTCCAGCTTTCCTAGCTGCGAAGAACACTAGGAGACGGACAGAGGAGACGCGCCGCATCCGTTCTGTTGATGGAGTAGGGTGACGCTCGCTGCTCAGGCGAGCGTCAGCCCTCTCACAGAACCGTACGTGCGGGCCTCGCATACGGCTCCTGAAGAACATCGACGCGATCGACGGTATCGATAAACGTGCAGAGTTCCAACCGGGTATCGGGTGAGGTCCACAAGTCCCATCTGGTCAAACCACTTGTTGGGAAGGGCCATGCTCAGAAGTGGACTGGCTGAGTTGCGCCAACG
>JAAYLA010000241.1 GCA_012522135.1 Bacillota bacterium
CAAGTCTAGGCCCAGGGAACCAAAATCGGACCAGTCTTGGGCGTAAAAGCACGCAAAGGTGAGCACTTCATCGAGCTGTTGGACCGAGCTGACGGGGTAAGTAATGGGCGTGTCCTCGAAGCGGTATGCGATGGTGATGAGGTCGGGATCGTACTCAGGCGCAAATTCCCCGTCGGTTTGGACCAGATCGTCGAGATCCCAGCCGAAGGCCACTACGGTTGCCCCGGTAGCGAAGAATTCATCCAACCACTCGTGATCCATCAAGTCGATCCCGCTGTAGGCGATGCCTATTGCACATGCGTTCGGATCGTAGGCGTACAAGAGATCGGACATGCTGGTAGCCGGGACGAAACCGTACGCCTGGACAACATCGATCCATTCGACGTCGTCAGGCGCCACGAGAACAGCTAGCTCGGCCGCCACGGCAGCGCCGCCGCCGAGGAGAACAGCACCCAGCAAGAGCACGGACAAAGCGACTTTTCTCATCGTGAACCTCCGTTCCTGTTCAAGTTGCGTCTACTGGACGGGTGCACGCTCACCATATTACCCGCCGTGCGGCCGGAGTCCTTGTGATCCGCAGGTACCGTCCAAAAAAACGACCCGCCCGGTAAGAACCGGCGGGTCGTCTGGTCGCACTAGTTCGATGTCTTCGTCATGATAGCTCCGGCGAGAGGTTGAGTCGCAGTCCGATCCATGGCTTTTTAGGGAAGCGGACTTCGCCGGGGAACTCGTCGGCGGCTACCAGGTTGCGTTGGCAGCGCGGACAACGCAGGTGGAGTCGGCGACGAGCCCGGGAATCATGGCGAAGCCCGCATCCCAGGCAGACGTACCTCACCCCGTTGTCCCTCCTCCCTTATGCGTGCCGGCGCTTCGAATGCAGCCTCGGCAAGAGATCAAACGTCTCGTACGGCTTGACACGGCGGTAGAGCTTACCGCTGCACTTGCGGCAATACAGCTCGTAATCCCGATGTGGCGTGTAACAATCCTTGCAGAACCTCACGTCAGCCGCCTCCTCATCATGTAGGTTGCAGTCGCCCACCTGACGGGAACCTGAGCGCTGGCTACACGAGAAAAACAAAAAGCGCATGTAGCCTGTACCCAGGCATACACCCGCTTGGTGAACTCCTACGAGGTTAGCTGACGGGCTCGGGCTACCAAGTTGCCCTACCTAGCTACCTAGCAGAGCCAGGATTCGCCCCGAAAAGTGGTTCCCCCGCTCCTATGATTCGGAGATTGACGACTTTGTTCACCGTCATTATACCATGATCGCGCGGAAGGTCAAGGGGAGAAATTGAATTTGTGGGAAATCGTACCGCCATCTTTGTTTCGTTTTTGTTTCCCGCGACCCTCGGGTTTCAGGTGCCTCCGGACGTACGGTCGGGTGCGTCGCGTCGGCACGCCCGGGATCGCTTTCTTGCCGCGGACCGATTGATGTCCAGCCGAGAGGATCGTGCCGTCTGGTGCAGTTTGCGCGGAGCGCGTGGCCGCAGGTATGGGAGCTTCCAGGATTCGGATGCGCGTGCCGTGCCTCGCCCGGACCGGCCGGTGACCCAGGGATGGGTCATCCTGAGCTGGAATTGACCCGCCCATGGGTCACTTGCCTGCTTCAACGACCCACGGATGGGTCGCGGCGCCGCTTCCACGGCGCAGGAACGCCTGGCGGCACCTTTGCTTGACAGTTCTCCCCGCGTTTGCCGATAATGGAAGCGCCTGCTGCGCAGTTCAGTACGCACCAACTAACGCGCGTTAGAAAGGGGGAGACGGCCTTGGGCACCGGTCCGGTCAAACGGCGAGTAACCCAAGACGACGTGGCCCGGGCGGCGAACGTGTCGCGTAGTACGGTCTCGCTGGTGATCAACGGCAGGGCCGAGGGCCAAATTCCCGAGGAAACCCGGCGGCGCGTGCTGGAGGCGGTCCGGGAGCTCGGTTACGCTCCCAACGTGGCAGCTCGCATGCTGGCACAGGGTAGCAACCGGCTCATCGGTGTCTTCACGTACCAACAGCGTTTTCCCTTCGAGACCCACGACTTCTTGTATCCTTTCCTCCTCGGCATTGAGCGTCAAGCAGCCGTTGAAGATTACAACCTTCTTCTATTCACCCGTGCGCCCAAGGGCGGTCGTCGCAGCGTATTTCAAGACGGCGTGAACGTACTGGGCATGGCCGACGGAGCCGTTCTCATGGGCTCGCTCACGGACCGGGACGAGCTGCGCCAATTGGTGGCCGAAGAGCGTCCTTTCGTCTACGTAGGCCGCCGCGACGTGCCCGGCTGCGCGTTCGATTGGGTCTCCAGCGACTACCGCAGCGGAGCCCGGGAAGCGGCGTCATATCTTCTGGCCCACGGGCATCGCAGCATTTGTTTCACCGGCATCTACTTCACCGAGGAACCGTACCGGGACCGGCTCACAGGGTGCATGGAGGCCGTAGCCGAAGTGCCGGGTGCCGCCTTGCACATCATTCCCGACCACGTGCTGGACGATGCCGAAGCTATGTATCGCTTCATCACGGACAGAGACGCCACTGCACTCGTTTGCACGGGCTCACGCATTCTGGCCCGGCTCATCGAAAGGCTCGCCCCGTTCGGCGTCGCGATCCCGGAGGACCTTTCCGTCGTCGCGCTGTCCGACGAAGGAGGCGAATTTCCGCTCGGACTTCAGCCCGCCCACGTGCGGCTCAACTCGGTTCAGGTGGGCGCTGAAGCGGTAAGACTACTTGTCGAGCGCATAGAAGGCCGCCGCAAGGAGCCTAAGAGCGTGTTGGTCCCGTGTGCACTCGTCCCCGGCAACACGGTAGCAACCATAAATAGGAGTGACCACGCATGGAGCAGCTGAAAGCGGATGTCGTCGTCGTCGGCGGAGGTCCCAGCGGATTCGGGGCTGCAATCTCGGCAGCCCGGGAAGGCGCCCGTGTCATTTTAGTCGAAGAGGACGCGATGCTCGGCGGCTCGGCCGTCGACTACGGTGTGCAGGCGTTTAGTCCGGGCATCGTTTGCGGTGTCAACCAGGAAATACGGGATATCCTCGCGCAAAAGGACTATACGTTTAAGCATACCAAGAGCGCGTTCAACAGCCATTGGTACGCCTACGCTTGCAACTTGCTGGCCTCCCGGGAGAGCAACCTCACCGTCCTGACCCATACGACGGGCATCGGAGTGCTCATGGAGGGCGACCGCGTCACCGGCGTCGTGGTGCAGACGCGGGGCGGTGGCGACAAAGGTTTTATTCAGCGCAAGATCCAGGCTCACGTGGTCATCGACTGCTCGGGAGACGGTGACGTCGCGGTCGCGGCCGGCGCGGAATTCCGTTACGGGCGCGAGGCGAAATCCGAGTTCAACGAGCCCCACGCCCCCGACGTAGCCGACAGGCGCGTGCAGCAGTGCACGTGGATGTACAAGAGCCGCCGCATCGATCCGAACTCGACATACGTGCCCGATTTCGACTATAACCGCGACATCGGCTTCGGCGAGTACCTGCACTGGGGATGTCAGGTCGAGTGCGAGGACACGACCGACGCCGAGGCGCTGCGCGAGGCGGAGAAAAAGGCGTGGGAAGCCATGCTGCCCAACTTCGAGACCTTAGAGCGTAACGGATTTGCCGTCGTCGGCATCGCGCCCAAGCTGGGCGTTCGCGAGTCCCGGCGCATCGTGGGCGAAGTCATCGTCACCGAAAACGACTGTAACGAAGGCCGCCGCTTTCCGGACGCGATTACCTCGTCATCTCGCGGCCTCGACAGCTGGGAGCCCGACCGCAAGAAGATCTTTTACGCCCGGTCGGCCATGTACGACATCCCGTACCGGGCGCTGGTGCCGAAGCGGATCGACGGCCTCCTCGTAGCCGGACGGTGTCTTTCGGCCACGCACATCGCTAAGTCGGGTTTTCGGGTCATGGTGACGGTTTCCTCTATTGGACAAGCTGCCGGCATCGCGGCGGCGCAGGCGGCGGCGACCGGACGCATGCCCCGGGAGATCGACGTAGCCCGGCTTCAAGCCCGGCTCGAGAGCCCGCCTCACAACGTGATCTGGTCGAAGCACCGCGAGGAATAGCTGCGCCAACGGCACACGTCATGGCCCCTCCCCGCCTCGCCGCGGCACCCTGCCCGCGCGCCGGCGCTTGTGCGTCCGGACTGCGGCGATCACCGGCTGAGCCAGGGCGATACCGGCCGCGTTGGAGATGAGATCCTGCCACCGTCCGGTGCGGTAGGGGATGAAAACTTGCACTGCTTCGATCGCCACACCCACGGCAAAGGAGTGGAGCACGGCGCGAAGCAGGGTTTTCCGGTCTGCCCCGGTGCCGTACGCGTACCAAGCGAGCAGGGTGAACACGAAAAAGGCGGCCACGTGGTGCAGCTTGAGTCCGAAGCCGCCGGGCGTGAGCGGAGCCGGCACGGGCGGGGTGACGGCGAGAAGAAACAGCGCGGCCGTATATACGATCAATATCACACGGCGCCTCATAGCCTCTATCCTTTCGAGCTCCGGTCAAATCACTCCTCTGGATACTGTATGCTCCGCCGGGGGCCATCCGTATCGCAGAGGCTCGGGACGGAAAAGGACTCCCGAAAAGCAAGGCGAACGTGGTGATGACCACTGCAGCGCGAAGAGGGTGAACCGGATGAAGATTGGTGTGACGCAAATTGTGCTGGGCGATTGGCCGCTGAGCGAAGTGCGGTCTCTGTGCACGGAAGCCGGGTACCAGGCCGTCGAATTATTTTTCCGCGAGGGCGGCGACCCCGACATCGAGTTGCCCGAGGACGAGATCCGACGCATCGGCCAAGAATTCTCCTCCGCCGGCATCGAAGTGACCAGCGTCATCGCCTGGCACAAAGACCGGGGCAATTTCCTCACGCCCGATCCGGCAGCTAGGGAGGCGGCACGCCGCACGCTCGCCCGGGGCATCGAAATCGCCGGCATTTTGGGCGCGCCCGTAGTCTTGCTCCATCCGGGCGGAATGGATCCTAAAGGTTCTTACCTCACGGTCTGGGAAACGTTCGCCGTCGAGATGCGGCGCATGGGCGAATTCGCTTCCCGCTACGGCGTGAAGATCGGCGTCGAAAACGTGTGGAACCGCTTCCTGTTGAGTCCCATGGAAGCGAAGCTCTTTTTCGACCGGGTGGCCCATCCGAACGTCGGCCTGTACCTCGATACCGCGAACATGATGCTTTTCGGTTACACGGAGCAGTGGATTCAGGATCTGGGCCCCCACGTCGTCGCGGTTCACTTCAAAGATTTCCGCCGCGCGGATTTCAAGTTCGTCGACTTGATGGACGGCGACACCGACTGGGCAGCCGTCATGTCGGGTCTGCGCGGCATAGGTTACCGGGGACCCGTCCTGCACGAGGTCGCCGGCGACCGGGCAAAGCAATTGGAGCTCGCCGAGCGCATGCGGCGTATCGTGGCCATGTAGCGCGCGCTCGAGGAGTGCCGCCGGCCGCCCCGCAGCGGTCGTGCAGGTCAAATTTCGCGTTCCATCGGCACGTGGGGGATGCCGGCTTCCATGAACTCCGGACCGCATACCCTAAAGCCCGCTTTTTCGTAGAACGCCGCCGCGTGGGTTTGGGCGTGCAGGGCGAGCTTGCGCAGGCCTAATGAGGGCGAAACGCGAATGACCCAGTCTAGCAGGGCTCTCCCCACGCCTCGTCCGCGGTACTCGCGGAGCACGGCGAAGCGGCCGACCTTGCCCGTGTCGCCGTCCCGCAAAAGGCGCAGCGTGCCCACGGCCCTGCCGTCTACGTACGCGAGCGCGTGGAGGGCGTGGCGGTCCAGGCCGTCGTACTCTTCGGCCATGTCGACTTTCTGCTCGTCGACGAAGACTTTCCTCCGGATGTCGAGGGCCTCGAGCATCTCGTAGGCCGTCCGCACCGGTTCAATGCGGGCGACTCCCCCGCCATGCGCCGCGGCGAAGGAGTCGCCGGTTTCGATGTGCACCAAACCGCTTTGCGGCCATCCGTGCGTATCTTGCGTGTTCATCGTGCCCCTCGTTTCGGTGTAAGGTACTTCCTTTATTTTAGCCGACGCGAGGGGCCGATCCTTTTTCGTCCCTGCTCTTTGGAACGGGTTCCGTCAACGCTCGCGGGCGAGGGCGCGGTTCACCTGGCCGGCGGCGGCGTCGAGGTAGCGCTGCACGTCGGTCAGCTTGCCCTCCACATAGTCCGACAGGATCTGCTTGTACTCGCCCACGATCGCGTTTTCGATGTCACCCCACACGCCGAGGGGCGGGTAGGCCGTGGCGTACGACAAAGTCTTCTTGAACGTCTGCCATACGCCTTCGTTGTAGTAAGGATCATCGTATGCCTCGTAGGTGGTCGGCAGCATGTGGGTCAGGTTCTTCGTGTAGTCCGTCAGTACTTCGGGCCGCAGCAGGTACTGGATCCACTTCTTGGCGGCTTCCTTGTTGGGGCTGTCGGCCAAGATGACCAGGTTGCTACCGCCCGAAAACGCGGCCCGGCCCGCCGGCCCCGCCGGAGGTTCGACGATGCCGTAGTTCAGATCGGGGTTGTCGACTTCGATGCCGGCGATGTTCCACGGACCCATGAAGGCCATGGCGACGTTACCGCTGATGAACGCCGCGTCGGCCTGGGGCTGGTTGTACTCGGCGCTCGCCTTCGACGCCAGGCCGAGGCGCACCAGGTCGACGTACCAGTTCATCGCTTCGACGCCGGGCTGCTCGTTGAAGACGGCCTGCTTATTGTCGGGACTCAGCAGGTCGCCGCCGAAGGCCCACAGGATGATCGCCCAGTTGTGGATCAGGTCCCAGGCGTTCGTGCCGGCGATGGCGATGGCCGATCCTTCACCGAACACTTCGACGATTTTCTTGCCCACTTCTACCAGCTCGTCGTAGGTATTCGGGGGCTCGACTCCAGCCTCGGCGAACATGTCCTTGTTGTAGAAAAGGGCCCGAGTCTCGGCAAACCACGGCACGCCGTAATATTTCCCTTTGTAGGTCGTCGAGTCGAGGTTGGCTTTCATGAACGATTCCGCGCCGCCAAACTCGTTAATGTCGATTTCGGCTACGCCGCCCGTCGCCGCAAACTGCGGGTTCCAGGTGGTGCCGGCTTGGAACACGTCGACGCCTTCACCGGTCAAGAGGGCTACCGAGATGCGGCTCCAGGCAGCGTCCCAGCCGATGATCTCGTACTTCACGTCGATGCCCGTCTCTTCTTTGAAGATCGCGATGTGCTTATCCAACCAAGGCACGTGGATTGCGTCGGGGGCGTTGGGCATGAGCCAGAAGGTAATGGTTTGGGCAAAGGTGACGGTGCCCAAGCTCAAAACGAGGACCAATGCCAACACGATGCTTTTCCGTCCCAACATCGTCTGCAACCTCCTCCGTTCATTCTGATCGATTTTGACCGAAGGACCCTAGAATTTGTACTGGGCGTGCTGCACTCTCGCTGCCGGGCATCACCCCTTTGTCGCGCCGGAGACCAGGCCGTCGATGATTTGCCGTTGCACGAGGGTGAAGAGGAATACGACGGGCAGGCTTACGATCACAGCCGCCGCCATCATGCCGCCCCACCTGGCCTCCTGCGTGGTGATGAAATCGAGCAAGCCTACGGCTACCGTCTTCGTGTTGGACCCGGTAAGGACCGAAGCGAACAATATCTCGTTCCACGCCATGATGAAGGAATAGATACCCACCGCCGCGATGCTCGGCATGGAAAGGGGCAAAATGATGCGAAACAGAATGCCGAGACTGCTGCACCCGTCGATGCGCGCCTGCTCGTCGAGTTCCCTCGGGATGGTGTCGATATAGCTCGCGAGCATCAGCATGGCGAAGGGCAGGGAAAAGGACGTGTAGGTGAAGATCATGCCCGGATACGTGTCGCGAAGCCTAATGCCGAAGTTTTGATTGATCCACGTGAACAAGACGAAGTAGGGGATGAGAAACAGGATGCCGGGCAGCATTTGCGTGGAGAAAACCGAGACGACGTAAGGGCGCTTGCCGGGAAAGTCGAAGCGGGAGATCGCGTAGCCGGCGAGCAGCGCCAAGGTGGTAGCTACGATCATCGTACCCGTGCTGATGATGAGGCTGTTCTTAAAATAATCGAGCATAGGTACTGTGCTGTTGACCCGGATGTAGTTTTCCAGCGTCGGCTCCCGGGGAATGAAGCGCGGTTCGTGGCCCGGGCGCAATACATCGGCAGACTGTAATTCGAGCGTCGTCTTGAAGGAACCCGAGACCATCCACAGGAATGGCACCATCACGACGGTCAAGATGAGGGCCACGACTAGGTAGAAAAGGACTTCCTTAACGATGCGGCGGGCTCGCACCGGTTTCGTGCGGCGTGCGGTTTGCGCCTTGGCTACGGCTTGGGTGCTCACTTGCGACCCCTCCTATCCTCCCGCGGCTGCAGCATGCGCAGGTAGATAATGGTAAAGACCAGCGTGAAGGCCATCAAGGCGAACGACATGGCCGAGCCGACGCCGAAGTTGAAGCTCTGGAACGCCTCGCGCATGATCAAGGTCGAAGGAACGTCCGCATGGAGACCCGGGTCGCGGCCGAGCATGACGTGGAACTGGTTGAAGGCGTTGAAGTTCCAAAGGATGGACATCAATATCAAGGTGCGTGTCACCGGGGCGAGGGACGGCAAGGTAATGTAGCGAAACCGCGCCCAACCGGAGGCTCCGTCGACCACAGCGGCCTCGTACAGCTCCTTCGGGATCGATTGCAGGCCGGCGAGCAGCACGAGGGCGTTGAAGGGCCAGCCCTTCCATATGGCCGCCGTCATGACCGCGTAAATAGAGCGGGAACCGACGAGCCAAATAAGGGGTTCCTCGATGAGGCCCAAAGCTAATAGCCACTTGTTGACGAGGCCGATGCGGGCTTGGAAGATGAACCGCCAGACGCTGTAGGCTACGGAATCCGGGGTCACGTAAGGCAGGAGGACCAGGCCCCGCACCAAGGTGCGTCCGAAGAAGGGCCGGTTCAGCACGTGGGCTACGGCCATCCCGATGATATAGCTGAGGCTGATCGTGACGATGCCGAAGTAGGTGACGTTCCAAAGCGAGCGCCAGAAGCGGGCGCCGAGCCTGCCTGCGGGGTCGAAGCCTTCGGCGTAGTTTGCCAGCCCAACCCAAGGGGCGTTCATCCAGTCGCGCACCGTGAACACGTTTACGTCCCGCAGGCTGATCATGAAGCCCCATATCATCGGGCCGTAGTGGACGAGCAACATGCAGACGACGGCCGGCAGGATCAAGAGGTACGCGATCCGACTTCGCTGCAAACGTCTGACAATTTTCGGAGGTGTACCCGGTGCGATCTGGCCCATTGCGCCTTTGCCCCCTCTTGCCCACCCGTTTTACGCCGACTCGCGTACGACCAGTTCCGCGTTGAGTACGATCCGGTTCGTTTCCAATTCCTCTCCGTCTAAGAGCCGCAACAGGAGCCGTATCGCGATCGTCCCCATCTCCTGGATCGGCTGGCGCATAGTCGTGAGCCTGGGTTGGGTCATCTGGGCAACGCTCAGATCGTCGAAGCCCATGACCGCTACGTCTTCCGGAACCGAAATGCCGTGCTCGACCAACGCCTGGATTGCGCCCGCGGCCATCAGGTCGTTGGAACAAAACCAGGCGTCGGGCTGCGGGTTTGCGGCGATCCACTCTTTGAGCAAACGGTACCCCGTCGGTTGTTCAAAGTCGCCTTCGAGAACGAGCTGCTCGTCGAAGGGGATGTTCGCTTCGTCGAGGGCCAGCCGGTAGCCCCGCAGGCGGTCCCGTGCCGACTCGATGTTCAAAGGCCCCGAAACAAAACCGATGCGCCGGTGTCCCTGGGCGATCAAGTACGATGTCGCCTGGAACCCGGCGCGCAAATTGTCGACCGTCACATGGGGAAAACCGCTGCCTTCGGCCCGGTGATCGACGACTACCACGGGTAGCTGGGCACCGATCTCGCGCAGGTAGCGGTCTTCGCCGTGGCGAGGAGTGACCACGATGACGCCGCTGATGTTTTTTGCGCTCGCCACCCGTTCGACTACGTTGACCTGCGAGCGCCCTTCGGTGGTGTAGAGGACGAGGTCGAACTGCTGCGAAAACGCTTCCCGTTCCACGCCCTGCAGAATGGCGCAGTAGAAGGGGGAGCTGACGTCGGGTACGATGAGCGAGATGACCCGGTGTGTAAGGTGCCGGCGGGGCCTCGCATCTTCGACCTTATAGCCCAGTTGCTCCGCGGCCGCGAGCACTTTGCGCCGCGTCTCTTCGCTCACCTGGGGATGACCGTTTAAGACCCGTGATGCGGTGGCCACGCTCACGCCCGCTCGTTTGGCTACGTCTCGCAGGTTGACGCCCACGGTATCTCCCCCTGCTGCGGCCCGTGCCCGTCACGTGGGACGGCTGCCGCGCTTCTATGCCATATTATTCGCTCGCCTGCCTCTGTTTCCTTCTTGTTTCAGGAAGTTTTTCAGGAACCACCCAAATGTGTTTCATACCAGATCGATCCTGAGGTTTCTCTCGACTTTGTGTAGATGGGCAATTTGCCGCAGCATGTTGACAAAGGCCTTGGCCTGCTCGACCATGGCGGTGCTGCCGGCCGCTTCGATTACGTACGTCGCGGCGATCGGCAGCTCCAGGCCGGGCGTGGGCACGTTGACGAAGCGGCCTTGTTCCAGCTCGCGCCAGACCGCCGAGTAAGGCAGGAAGGAAAGGCCCACGCCTGCGTCGATGAAGTGCTTGGTGATGTCGACGTCCGTAACGACCATCGTTTTCGGGTAAATCTCCCGGATGTTGAGTTCCATGAGCAGCTCGTCCCAATAAATAGGATGGTTGCCGGTGAGCAGCGGGTGTTTCTGCAAAAGTTTCCGCCAATCCGTGGCAAGGGGCTCCTGCTCGGGATTGGCTACGAGATATACCGGATCCCTATACAAGACGGAAACGGTGAGACCCGGTTCGGCGTGTCCAATCCGTGAGAGGCCGATGTGCGCGTTGCCGTCGATCACCATGGGCGCGACTTCCTCCGAGTCGACGATGTCGAGCCGGAATTCGACGTCGGGATGTTCTTTCGTAAAGCGCCCGATCACCTCCGGCAGTAAGGACCGGGCGATCAAGGGAGACGCGGCGACGTTCAGCGCCGTGGAACGACCTTCAAGCCAGCGGGTAAGCGCGCTCAGGCTGCTGTCGTAGCGTTCCAAAATGCTGACCGCGTCGGGGAGAAAGCGCTTGCCGGCCGCCGTGAGCCGCACACCTCGCCCGTCGCGGCGAAATAGCTCGCAGCCTAGGGCGGCCTCTAACTTCTTGATGTGGGCCGTGACGGTGGGCTGGGAAATATACAGCTTTTCCGCCGTGCGTCGGAAGTTGAGCAGTTTCGCGGCGACGGTGAAGGTACGCAAAATGTCCAGATCCATACATCGCTCCTCCAGACGTTCACGGGGCTCGTCGGAGATGCGATCTCCGACTGATTATGATTGCCGATCGTTTGAACGGAAATCTTACGTTCCATTCTATCAATTCGCCTGCTAAACTGGAACTATCAACTTACCCTTGCTTCAACGATCCGGGACGGCCATTGGAGTTCCGGTCATCGGAGCAGGAGGTCAGGTGCGTAGAAACGCTCTCCACCGGCGGTGCGCACCGCTGCCATACCGCCACGACGGTGCCCCCCTGTCGTGGTGGGCGCAGGCCCGGCTAGGCCCTTGCCGATGCGAAGCGGTGAACCGACCCTTTTTGGCCCGCGGCGGTGCGCCTGCGCACGCACCTTGACCCTTGCCTGCCACGCACGCCCTGCGCGTCCCGAAGCCCCCCGCCGGAAATTTTGCGCCGGGCGTGTGCCGTATCTAGGCTCCGCCGGACACAGCCAAGTGGACCCTAGCCGGCCGGCAGGGCGGCAACGTGCCCCGCGGCGGGGTGCGCAGCGCCCGGCGGAAGCCTGCGAAGGCAGGAAACATGACGATCGGGATCTTGTAGGAGGCGAACGATATGACCAACGAAACGACATACGACACCGTAGTACACGCAGGCCTGGCAGGCGTGGTAGCTTCTGCCACCCGGATAAGCCTTGTAGACGGTGAGCGTGGTCGCCTGGTCTATCGAGGTCACTGGGCGAAGGAGCTGGCTGTAAACTACACCTTCGAGCACGTGGCCCACCTACTGTGGTTCGGATGCCTGCCTACGGACGATCAATTGCTCGCCATGCGCAGGCGCATGGCGGAGTGGCGCCGTTTGCCGCAGCACGTGAAGACCATCCTAGACGTTTTGCCGCCCGACGTCGACATGATGAGTGCCTTGCGGACGGCGATTTCGGCCTTTGCGGGTCCCGAATTCGAATGGCCTCCCACGCCCGATCAGGCGATGCACTTGACCGCCGTCGTGCCGACGATTATCGCATACCGGTTCCGGAAGTTGCAAGGCCTGGATCCGGTCGCGCCCCGGGAAGATCTGTCCCATACGGCCAATTATCTTTACATGCTGCGCGGGGAAGAGCCCTCCTCCGCCCACGTAGCAGCCCTCGACGCCTACCTCATCCTCACTGCCGAGCATGGCATGAATGCGTCTACTTTCGCCGGCCGTGTGACGATTTCCACGCGGTCGGATCTCGTGTCGGCGGTCGCCTCGGCCATCGGCGCGATGAAAGGGCCCTTGCACGGCGGGGCCCCCGCGGAGGTCGACGACACCTTGAGCGCCATCGGAACGAAGGAGAACGCCGAACCTTACCTGCGGGCCCTCCTCATGCGGGGCGAGCGGATCATGGGCTTCGGCCACCGCGTCTACAAGACCCGGGATCCCCGGGCGGCGGCTTTGTCGGAGGTGGCGCGCCGGGTCGCGGGCGAAGACCCGTGGCTCGACCTGGCCACCCACGTCGAGGACGTGGCGGTGCGCCTGCTCGCCGAGTTCAAACCGGGGCGGAAGCTGTATGCCAATGTCGAGTTTTATGCCTCGGCCGTGCTGCGGGCCGTCGGCCTCGACCGCACGCTGTATACGCCCACGTTTACGGTGGCGCGCATGGCAGGTTGGACCGCCCATGCGCTGGAGCAAGCCGAGGAAGACCGCATCATCCGGCCGGAGTCGCTGTATGTAGGTTCCATGCCCGGCGAAATGCAGATACCGTCGCGCACGGCGTCGTGACTTCAGGCACCGGCCCGGCCAAGAACGTCGCAGCGGGAAAAAGAGGGCGGCATGCCCGGCGGGCAGCCGCCCTCGACGTATCTTGCCGTCACCGTGGAAGCGTTACCGTCTCGCCGGTCTCCCGGCTTATGTTGGCCGCTTCCAGGAAGGCGATGATCTCGAGCATCTCTTCCTCGGCGATGGGCGAGATTCCGGTGCGGAAAAATTGCAGGATCTCCTTGAGCAACGAAGCGTACCAAGGCGGCGTACCCAAGGCGACGCCCTGGCGCACTCCCTTCTCCGTAAACACCGTGGCTCCAAAGCTGTTTACGCCCGGGAACCGAAAGCCGTACAGCGTGCCGATTCGCCCGTCCTCCCACACGCCCGCGATCACGTCAGCCTGCTCTGTCCTTGTGACGGTTACCTCCTTGCACCCGGTGCCCATCTTGCTGAAGAGCACGTCGGCGCTGTGGATTCCGTACCAGAAGACGCCGGGAAAATCGTCCAGAATCGCCATCGGGCCGAAGGCTTCACAACCGTGGACCTTTTCTCCGTCGCCCAGCTCGGCGACGCCACTTGCGTAGCGCAGGGACGAGGCGGAGAAGACGGGCGTGTTGGTCTTCGCGGAGAGTTCGAAGATCTGTCTGGCTTCCTCCGTTGAACAAGTCAAAGGTTTATCGATGAAGACGGGCTTGCCGTACTTGGCGAGCACCTTGAACTGTTCTAGGTGCTGGCGTCCGTCCACGCTCTCGAGCAATATGGCGTCGCACCGCTCGGCCACGGCCTCGATGCTGTCCAAGATCTCGACGCCGAACTCGTCCCGCATCTGCGTCGTGTACTGCGCTACTCTGTTCCTGCTGAGGGAAAACTGCTCGCTGCCGCCGGGGAACGCCGCCACCACACGCCCGCCTTCCACGTAGTGGGGGTTTTCCTCTTCGCTGAGCAGCTTCGCGAAGGCGGGGCAGTGTGACGTGTCAAGTCCGATCATACCAATCTTCAGCCGTTCCATGGAAATGCCTCCTTAGTGTGTCCAAGACGGCGGGACGCATGCTGCTTTCGAGCCCATACTTCGCCCTGCGTCCAGGCGTTCCTGGTGACAATTGCCCGGACTTATCCTTCCGGCCGCTTCCCGGGCGCCAGATTTGCAGGCAATCGACGTCGTGTGTGGTACGATGGTGTCGGACGAGACGATGCAGATGTAGGAGGATCGCCGTGAAGTGTGAACAGCCGGGGCGCGGGCCTCGGGTCTTGATCGTCAGCAACGGGCACGGAGAAGATTCGCTTGGCGTGCTCTTTGCTCAGGCGCTTAGGCGGGCGGGCGACGTGCATGTGGATGCTTTTCCGATCGTGGGGTTGGGCGACGCGTACCGCCGGGCTCGGATACCCGTCGTCGGAGTGCAGCAGCCGATGCCGACGGGGGGTTTCGTGCGGCAGGGCTTGCGGCCTTTCCTTACCGACGTGCGGGCCGGTCTGCTCGGTTTGACGCGCCGGCAGCTGCGCGCCCTGGCCGCGATGCGGGACCAGTACGATTGGGCGGTGGCCATGGGCGACGTCCTTCCCCTTTGGCTTTGCGGGCGCAGGCTACGTCTGCCCTTCGTGTTCTTTCCCACGGCGAAGTCCGACTATATTCGCCCGCACCTGGGCATCGAAGTGAAGTGGATGCGGAAGTGGCCCGAGGTCGTCTTCCCTCGGGATGCAAAGACGGCCCGGAGTTTGGCCGCGGCGGGCGTGAAGGCCGTCTACGTGGGGAACCTGATGATGGACGCGCTGGCGCCGAGCGGTCAGCCGCTGCCGGCGCGAGACGAACCGCTTGTCGCTCTGTTGCCCGGATCGCGCGGGGAGGCGTATCGCAATGCCCGGCTGTTGCTCGGCGCCGTGCTGCGCCTGCCGGCCGAGTTCCGCTACGCGCTGGCGCTCGCCTCGGAACTTGATCCCGCGGAATTGGCGCAGGTCGGGCAGCGCATCGGCTGGGAGTGGCAGCCGCACGAGCCCACGGGTGCCGGCGAGACGATGGGGCTCGTCGGCACGCTGCAAGCAGGGCGCCGCAGCGTCTGGGTGTACAAAGGGCGCTTCGCGGATATACTGCACGCCGCCGAGATCGTGCTGGGGATGGCGGGAACGGCGAACGAGCAGGCTGCCGGTGTGGGCAGACCGGTCGTCACCTGCCCCGGAGAAGGACCACAGTTTACGGAGAAGTTCGTCGCAGCGCAGAAGCGACTGTTAGGGGATGCGCTCTTGGTCACGGAGCCGTCCCCTGCAGCCCTGGCCAAAGGCGTGCTCGACGTGCTGGCCGACCGGGACGTCTATGAGCGGATGGCACGGGTGGGAAGGGAACGGATGGGTGAGCCGGGCGGAGCCGAGCGCGCCGCGAAGTATTGTCTAGAGTTGGAAGGACTGCGTGCGGCGGGGCGTTAAGCGAGCGGACAAGAAAGCGCCCGAGCCGCTCCTTGGTGGGCTCGGGCGCAGGGAATTCGCCGGCCGTCAGAAGCCGATCCGCGCGCCGAATATGTACCTCGGCAACAGATCGTGCTCGCTGAGGGTAGTGACGGCAAATACATCGAGGCTGCCGATTCCAGGGCTGATGCGGTAACCCAAGCCGGCCAAGAGCGCGGTGCCCGGCTCCGCATCCTCTTCAAACGTCGAGACGTAGCGCAGCTTGGCTTCCGCGAAAAGCCCGCTGGACGCCGCTGCGATATAATATCGCGCACCGAGTCCCGCCTGCACGTGGCTCGGCTGCGTGTCAGCCTGCGACCACCAGCCGAGAACTTCCGCAAAGGGCCGGAGCGGCACACCCGGAAGGCCGATCTCAAGGTCGAGCCCGACGGAGGTATACTTATCCAATCCTTCCGTCTCGATTTTGATGCCGTGACCTGCGAGTGCGGCTGGGCTCAGCGACAGGGCCAAAGCCGCGGCCAGAATTAAAGCGATGCTGCGACGCACCATGTTTCACTCCTTAGCGTTGCAAGTTCGCGTATGATTTTTCCATGCAACGCGTATCTCCTGCCTAGCAGATCCCACTGTTTTGCACGAATTGAGCATGCCGGTTTGCGTCACACGGGTAGGTGGTCGACGATATCGGCTATGGAGTCCAGCACGTAAGTCGGCCGGATGTCGTAGGTAGCAATCGTTTCCTTGCTGTCGACACCGGTCAGCACGAGCGCGGTGGCCATTCCTGCGGCCTGGCCCATGCGCACGTCGATATCGACCGTGTCGCCGACCATGAGGCAGCGCTCGGGGGACAGTCCGGCCCGTTGCAACGCACGGTTTACCATGAGCGGAGAAGGTTTGCCGATCAACACGTCCGGACCCCGGCCGATTCCGGCAGCGATGGCCTGCACGATGGCGCCGGCACCGGGACGCAGCCCGTCTTCGACGGGGAACAGATGGTCGCGGTTGACTGCCACGAAGGTGGCTCCGGCTCGTCCGACGCGGATGGCCCGTCCGAGGCAAGCGTAGTCGATGCCGCGGTAGTTGCCGACGACAAGGAAATCGCACGGCAAGGGCGGAGTATCCGACGGGGCGAACACCCGAAGGCCCGCTCTTTCAATCTCGCCGCACAGTTCATGCGAACCGACGACGTACGCGGTGCCGCCGGGACGCTGCTCGGCCAGCCATTCCGCCGTAACGCTCGTTGCCACTAAGACGTCGATATTCTCCGCCGAAAATCCGAGCCTCTCGAGGCGCCGGATCACGGAGGCGCTGGACTGGCCCGAGTTGTTGGTGATCAGGCCGACGTGTTTGCCCATACGTTCCAGGGCCCGCAAACACCTGGCGGCCCCCGGAATCGGCGTGTTGCCTAGGTACAACACGCCGTCCATATCGAAAAAGAAGCCGTCGTAAAGTTCGGTGAGCGCAGTATCGATAGAGCATCAGTCCTTGCTAGAGCGGGTCGCCCGACTACTTCTCGGCAGACAGGGAAGTTCCCTGCTCATTTCCCGTGGCCGCACGCTCCGGGCGAGTCATGCGCCTTGCCGGGCAGGGGCCGCACTCGTGCCCGGATCGGGGAAAAGGCTTTCTACAAGCGACACAAAACGGGTGAGGGCGGGCGACTGCTGACGGCCCCGGCGGATGATCATGCACGTCGTGCGGGCGAGGGGAGGAAAACCGACGATCTCGACCGTCGCGAGGCGTCCGGCCTGCAAATCGGAGCGGACGGCCGATTCCGGCACCATGGCGAGGCCTAGGTCAAGTTGCACCATTGTCTTCACGACTTCGTGGCTGTCGAACTCCATGACGATGTTCGGGTTAATGCCGGCCGCTTCGAAGCTGCTGTTGACGAAGCTGCGAAACTGCGAGCGCCGTTCATAGGCGATCATGGGCAGGCGCGAAAGCGTGTCGGGAGTGACCCGGTAGTTCAGTTTCTCCGCCGTACCGGGTGATGCAACGAGCAAGACGCGGTCGTGGAAGAGGGGCCGGGTGATCACATGGGCATGGGTCGCCGGCATGGTAGTGAATCCTACGTCGGCATCGCTTGCCACTACGTGGTTGATGACGTCCTTGTTGACGCCGCTGCGCACTTGCAAGGTGATGAGGGGGTTTTCCGACCGGAACGTCTCGATAATAGGGGGGAGGGTGTAAAGGGCTACTACCGGGACGGCCGCCACGGTAAGCTCGCCGCGGCCGGGTTCTTGCAGATTCTCGAGGGCCTCGTGGCATTTCTGCAACGTGTGGAAAATGCGGCGTGCGTAGCTATAGACCACTTCACCTGCTTCGGTCAGGCTGATGCCGCGTTGGAAGCGGTATATCAGCGAAACGCCGAAAATCGCTTCAAGGCGCTGGATCTGCTTGGTGACGGTGGGCTGGCTAAGATTCAGGCTTTCGGCGGCCCTAGTGAAACTGCCTTCGTCGGCGACCCGGCAAAAAGTGGTCAATAGGTCCAGCAGTGTCCTTCGCCCTTCCTCGGAGGAACGTGTCGCGCACAGCCGAAGAATTACCCGGGACCGTGTCTGCGCGGGACATTCGTCCCGGATGCAGCCGGGCCATACATACTTAGGAGGAATAGAATGTATGCCCCGAATTCATTTGAATTATACCCTTGGCGGCAGTACAATGTAAAGTGAATAAAGAGAAATGCCTGCTTGGCAGGGGGGCTAAGCGGTCGGGCTGCCCGGGTCGGCGTGGCGGAAATGGGGGCTTTTCCTGCCCGTACCGGTCGCAGAGGCAGCGCCATCACGATGGGTAGGAGGGGACGGAGGAGCATGCGACCGCTTGTGGCGTGGAAGATCGGTGGAGAGCAAGGTACGGGCATCGACTCGGCCGGCGAGATTCTTGCCACGGTCTGTAGTCGCCTGGGGTACCACGTCTACGGTTACCGGGAGTTTTCGTCCCGCATCATGGGCGGGCACAGCAACTACAAGATTCGTATCGGCACGGAACCAATCGGGTCCACCACGGATGAGCTACACTTATTGGTAGCCATCGACCAAGAGACGATCGACCGGAACGCGTGGGAACTCGTTCCGGGCGGGTTGGTCATTGCCGACGAAGCGATAGCACCGAAGCTGCCCGAAGGCTGCCGAGGTGCTTTGTTGTCTATGCCCATCGGCGAGTGGGCTAGCGAAATCGGCAACCCG
>JAAYLA010000027.1 GCA_012522135.1 Bacillota bacterium
AACGTGCCCCTCTTTACGACCGGCTTCGGCGCACACCTTGCGGCGCAGGCGATCGCGGCTTGGCGGCAGGGTGGCGGCTGGCAGGTGCGTTCCCTTCAGGAGCGGGTCGGGCGCAGTCGGAAACCTTGCGCCGGGGAGGGACGAGCGTGAAGGAATACGTTGATCGGGCGCAGGCGACGGCGCATGCGGCCGCGGTGGTGGAGGCGTACGAGAGATACGTCAATCCCTCCCGGGCGCGCCTTGCCCGGCTCATGGGAACCGACGACATCGAATGGGAAGCAGAAGGCGCCGTGGTCCGCACTGCCCGGGGCAGGGAGTTCATCGACTGTCTAGGCGGCTTCGGCACGTTTAACGTAGGCCATCGGCATCCTAAGGTGCTTGAGGCCGTGACGAAAGCCTTGGCCCGGATCCCGATTTCGACCCGGGTGCTCCTCGCCGCACCCCTGGCGCAACTGGCCGAGGTCTTGGCCGCAATCACTCCGGGGGAGTTGCAGTATACGTTTCCGGTCCATAGCGGTGCGGCGGCGGTGGAAGGAGCGCTGAAGCTCGCCAGGGCCGCGACGGGGCGCAAGAAGATCGTCTCCACGCAAGGCGGCTTCCACGGCAAGACGTACGGGGCGCTGAGCGCCACGGGCAAGCGGTCGTACCGGGAGCCCTTCGAGCCCCTCGTGCCGAGGTTCGAGCACGTACCGTACGGAGACGAGGCCGCCGCCCGTGCCGCCATCGACGAGGAGACGGCCGCCTTCATCGTCGAGCCGGTGCAAGGCGAGGCGGGCATCATCGTGCCTCCGGACGGGTACCTGCGGGCCGTGCGGCAGCGCTGCGACGAAGTGGGGGCGTTGCTCGTGGTCGACGAGGTGCAGACGGGCTTCGGGCGCACGGGGTACATGTTCGGCTGCGAGCACGACGCCGTAGCTCCAGACATCATGACCTTGGCCAAGGCCTTGGGCGGCGGCATCTTTCCGCTCGGCGCCTTCGTCGGAACGGAGCGGGCGTGGCGGCCCCTCATCGAAGAGCCCTACCTGCACACGACGACGGTGGAGAGCCTGATCAGCTTCGAGGCGGCCTTGGCGACCATCCGCGTGCTGCAGGAGGAGCAGCTGGTCGAACGCTCCGCCCGGGAGGGTGCGTATTTCCTGGCCGAGCTGCGGGGCTTGGCGCGGGAGTTTCCCGACGTGGTGCACGAGGTGCGAGGCAGAGGCCTCATGATCGGGATCACCTTCGCCCGGGACGGGCAGGCCGGCTTCGTGATGGCGGAGCTGCTGGCCAAAGGCGTCCTCACGGCATTCACGCTCAACAACCCCCTCGTCATGCGCCTTGAGCCACCCCTTGTGATCACGCGCCGGCAGATCGACACGGTGCTCGAGCGGATGCGCGAGGCGTTGGCAGCGGCGCGGCAGGTGCTGGGGTGAGCGGCGGAGGCCCTGGAGGGAGGAATCGGCATGCCGTACGTGGAGCGCAGTATGGTGGTTCGAGGTGCCGTGGACGAAGTGTACGAGTTGGCGAAGGACTTTCCCGCTTATGCAGGCCATATGCCCGACGTACGTTCCGTCACCGTGAAAGAGCGCGGCGAAGGGTACACCGTCACTGCCTGGGACGTGGCGGTCATGGGACGGGCGTTTCGCTGGACCGAACGGGACGAGTTCGACGATGCCGCCCGGGTCATCCGGTACCGGCAACTGAGCGGGGATTTGGCCGAGTTCAAAGGTGAATGGCGCTTCGAAGATACGGACGACGGCGTGCGCGTCGTACTTTCCGTCGAGTTTGAGCTCGGCATCCCGATGCTGGCCGCGCTCTTGAATCCGGTGCTCATCAAGGCCGTAGAGTCGAACGCCGACCAACTGCTGCAGGCCCTCGGCCGGCGCGTGGCGGGCCAGGCGGGCCAGGCGGAGCGGTCGGGCGAGGGGAGCGCTTCGCCTGCGGAACCCGTGTGAACCGCCTGGCTCCCGGGAGCCCCCTGGTGGCCACGGCGTTGCGTTCTCGTCCGTTCCCGCAGCGTCGTTTCGTATCGCTCACGCAAACACGAACTCCGTCTGCATGAGCCGCGCCTTGAGCTCGCCCACGACCCTGCGCTCCTCGGCCTCGTTTGCGGCTTCGAACGTCACGGAGAAGCGGACGTACGCCCCGGCGTCGTCCCAAGGCACGGTCGCGATCAGCTTCTCGGATATGAGCCACCAGGAGAACGCCTCGGCGGA
>JAAYLA010000028.1 GCA_012522135.1 Bacillota bacterium
CAGCCGGAAAAGCGTCCGGACTAACCCCCGTAGGTCTTCTTCGGCCGCGGCCCGCAGCCTCCCTACCGTGCGGGCCAGTGCCTCCCGGCGGGTGTTCCGCTCGCGCCAGGTCACAGCCAACGCCGACGCGACGCGTTCCGCCGTCACGTCACCCAAGTCCAAAGCCGGAGCGTCCAGCCGCTCCGCGAGGGCCCTCACTTTCGGGTCGTAGGCGACAAAGACGGTCGGCACGTGCCCTAGAGCAGCGAACACCCCGGCATGCAGCCGCATCGCCAAAACGAGGTCCGAGCCGGACAAAACGCGCAGTTTTTCGTTGTACGGCGCTCCGGCCGCTGCGACGGCAGCCCGTCCCGCAAGCCGAGATGCCACCCGGCGCGCCAAGGGCTCGTCGGCCGGGTCCATCGGCACCAGCACGGCTTGGCCTGCGGCCTGATCGAGAAAGCGCTCGAGCCCGCCGGCGATCTCCGGCAGCCAGCGCTCGGTTTGTCCCCATTCCCGCAGTGCGACGCCAACCCGCACCGTGGTGCCCGGCGCCCTTCCTGCTTTACGCGCCGGCAACAGGAAGGCCAAGTCGGCACCGACGTGCACACGGTCAGGATCTACGCCGAGCCGGGCTAACGTCTCTTTCGCATCGGCATCGCGCACGGAAATACGCACCGCCTGCCGAACCAGACAGCCCGTCAGCCTTCGGTTGAGCCGGCGGTCGATCGGACCCACGCCTTGCGCGTGCAGGGCGAAGGGGCGGCGCCGCAGGGTGACGAGGCACATGACGCCGAGATAAAAGGGCAAGGTGAAGGGTCCGGTGACATCTTGCAGCAGCGAACCGCCCCCGAAAATCCAGGCGTCTGCTCCCGATGCCCGCAACAGCTCCCGCACGGCGTTTCTGGGCCTTGCGGCCACTCCGTGCAGTTCCTCCGTCTCCTTAGGATTTCCGGAAAGCACCAAGTACTCCGCGCCGGCGGGGCCCAGGGCGCGCAAGCCGTGCAGCAGCCCTGCCAGCATAGCCTCGTCCCCGGCGTTCCCGAAGCCGTAGTAACCAAAGAGAATGACGCGCATCGGTTAGCCCTCGCCCCGTGCCCTGATCCGCAACAGCAGCGCCAGGACGCCGGTCGCTGCGACGCCCAGCAGGCCGCCAAGAACGACTCCGTACAACGTGCGAAGCAGACTGACGGCCAAAGGGGCGTGGATGTGGGCAAACGTGTTGACGAGCGAAAGCTGGCCGATACCGGCGAGGGCAGCACCGGTCGCGGTTACAAGAGACGGCGGCCGCAGCCGGACGACCAAGTAAGCCGTCAGCACGAAAAGCGGATGGCCGAGCAGGAACTCCTTATTGCGGGGGCGTACGCCCAACGTGTTCTCCAACGTCGTGCGCAGCCACTGCTCGAAGCCCGGCACCGGCAACAGATCCGTGCCGGTGCGCAATACGACAACCAGTGCGAGGGCCGCCAGCGCACCGAGCAGCAAGACGTAGCCCAGCGGAATCGGACGCCGCAGCATAGCCGTCGCTTGTTCGGCAAAATCGCGGGCGCCGCATACCGGTCGTTCCCACAGGAAGGCGCCGGCAATCAGCAAGGGCGGCAACACGTGCATGGCTTTCACGCCCCAGAACAGATCGATGCCGATCGCAAAGGGTGTCTCGGACAAAAGCCCCACGACGTATAGCGCCCCGATGAAGCTGACCAGCGCCGCGGCGCCGAGCCCGGCCAACGCCTTAAGCCACGCGCGCTCCTTCCCCGCGCCCGCCAACCGGCGCAGTATCCCCACGGTAGCCAAGCTCGGAAAGATGACCGACGCAGCGAAGGCTGTGAGCTTTCTGCCCGTATAGCCGCCAAGAACCGAAAACGCACCGGCGACGGCCACAAAGCACAAGACCTCCACCGCAGCCGGCAGACGGACGAATAGCCGCAGCAACAGGAGCGTCGCGGCGGCGACCGAAAGGAAAATCACAAACACCACCGCGGCGCCGACGGCAGGCAGGCGCAACGCAGCGGCGGGACCTAGTGCAAACCCTCGTTGCTCCAGCCCGGCCGCGATCGCGCCGACGTAGGAAAGATTGAGATCCAATAGCTCCTGGCCGGTTAACGCGGGATACCCGGGGGGCGACTCGGTGTAAAAGCGCAGGTAAAGGGCTCGTACGCTGCGCTCTACCACGGCCCGCACCCAGCGCGCGACGGCGGTGCCCGGTTCCAGGCCGTGCAGCTCGGGCCCGCCGATACTATGCAGCCGGACGGCGCCGCCTCCGCTTTCCATAACCAGGCGGTCCAGCCCGCGCTGCACCGCGAATTCAATCCACGCCACGGGTGCGGCGACCGCACTCAAGCCTTCCACCCAAGCTCCGAGCGATCCGGGTTGCCCCGGCACGGCCGCCCCGTCGAATACAACGAGGCTGCGCCCTTCCGGCACGTGGTCCAGGGCCCGTAAGCGAACGTCCACGTCGCCGGCTGCAAAGCCGGGTGAATCCAATGGCCGCAAAGCAATCCCCAGACCTAGCTCGCCGAAGGCGCGCAACTGCCCTTCATCGAATCCGAGGCCGATGCTTTTTGTGCCCTCGGCAGGATTCGCCAAGTTGCGCGGCGCCTCCGGCGTACGCGCGGGGATCTCCCAAACGACGGGATCCGCGGCCACCAAAGCACCCCCGACGGACAAAAGGCGCGCCGTCAGCGCCTCCTCATCGTCTGCGGACAACGCTCCGGGTTGCCATACCAGGTAGGCGGCCTGTTCCTCGGCGGGCGCCGCCGGGTCCAGCCTGCCGAAGGGAACAGAAAGCCAGGCGGGTGCTCCGTCGCCGGCTGCGGCGGCCAGTTCCCCGGGGCGCACGAGCGCGACCGCGCCGTGCGAGATCAAATCTTCCACCCGGCGCTCCCGAACGGCGACGGACGTCACGCCCCGGTCCCGCAAGGCCGCGAAGACGGCGCCGGCATCCGCACCGGCGCGCCGCGCCACATGCAGGACCGATTCCGCATCAATGATCAGTTCCACTGTACGGTAGCCGGCCTCCCACACCGCCCGGGGCACGGCCACCCGCAGAGCCGCCAGCACGCCGAGCAGGAGCAGGCCAACCAGCACAATGTCCCACACCGTGCCGCCGGGGATCCGCCGCTGACGCATCATTGCCCTGCTGCCTCCCTATCCCTCCGGGACCCATGCGCCCTTGGCCACCACATACCCGTCCGCCACATCGATGGACTCGATGCGCACGGCGAAAGGAAGCGGGGATAAGTCGAGATGCCATGCGAGCAGCGCTCCCGCGGCAAAGACCAAGGGCTCGGGCAAAGTAACGCCTTCGACTTCAATCGCATCGGGCACAAACCGAAAGCCCGTCGTTCCGGCCGGCTCCACCGTGCCGACCGATGACGCCTGCACGCTCCGGCCGAGCACCCGTACGCCTCCCCGCACCCGCACGGCGGACGGCAACAGCTCCACGGTTACGTCGGTCACGTCGGGCAGCTGGCTCCGTACGTAAGCGGTCAGCTGCTCTCCGGTCCAGGCCGCTTCGACGACGAGGTTATCGGCGTCCCGTATCGCTAAGCGCCGCTCCCGCAGTTCCCCCACGTCAAGCCGTACCCCTTCGCCGCGCAGGGCCAGCCACGCGAAGGCCACCCCTTGCACCCGGGGCCGGGCGACCTCCAGCCGCACTCGCTCGAGACGGCCCTGCAGCAGGCTCAGCGCGGAAACGCCTTCTACCTCGACCGTCACCCCTTCATGTTCGGGCACGAGCCCGGCGACGGCACGGGCCAAGTACGCCTCGGCCACCCGCGGCACGAGTATCTGGGCAGTGACCGCCGCCGCGCCCAAAGCGAGCCCCACAACGATCGCAACCGCAAGACCCGGTCTCATTTGGCCTTCGTCTGTCCGTTGCTCGCCCCTGCGGCTCGCTGCTGCCGCAAGTAGGCCTCGATGAACATGTCGAGGTCGCCGTCCATCACCGCGTCCACGTCGCCCGTCTCGGCCTCCGTGCGGTGATCCTTTACCATCGTGTAGGGGCAGAAGACGTACGAGCGAATCTGGTTGCCCCACGCGATCTCGCCCTGCTCACCCCGCAGCTGCCGCATTTGTTCCTCCTGTTCGCGGAGTTTCCGCTCCAGGAGGCGGGCACGCAAGATCTTCATGGCCGCATCGCGGTTCTGGTGCTGGGACCGCTCGGACTGACATTGCACTACGATGCCGGTTGGAATGTGGGTGATCCGCACGGCAGACTCCGTCTTGTTCACGTGCTGCCCGCCGGCTCCGCTGGCCCGGTATGTGTCGATGCGCAAATCGCTCGGATTGATCTCGATGGTGTCGTCCTCTTCCACTTCGGGCAGCACCTCGACCGAAGCGAAAGACGTGTGCCTGCGACCCGACGCGTCGAAGGGAGAAATGCGCACGAGCCGGTGCACTCCCATCTCGGCCCGCAGGTAACCGTAGGCATTCGGCCCCGAGATCAGCAACGTGGCCCGCTTGATGCCCGCCTCTTCCCCCGGCAAGAGGTCGAGAACTTCTACCTTATATCCGCGGTCCTCGGCCCAACGGGTGTACATGCGCAGCAGCATCTGCGCCCAGTCTTGGGCCTCGGTGCCGCCGGCGCCGGGATGGATGTCTACGATTGCGTTGGAGCCGTCATATTCCCCGGAGAGCAAGGCTTCGAGCTCCATCTGCTCTACCCGCCGCTGCAAAGCCTTCAGCTCCTCGGCCGCCTCCGCAAACGTGGTCTCGTCGCCTTCCTCCACCGCCAGCTCGATCAGGACCTCGACGTCTTGCAGTCCCTGATCGAGGGCCCTCCATCCCTCGATCCGGTCTTTCATCGCGCTCGCCTCGCGGCTGATGCGCTGGGCCTTGTCCGGATCGTCCCAGAAATCCGGTTCGCTCATCACCTGCTCGAGCTGCGCCAGCTCACCTTCAATGCGAGCCACGTCAAAGATACACCCTCATTTCGTCGATCCGCTCACGCAGATCGTGCATCAAGTCTCTCATCTCGCTCAGTTCCACGCAAAATCCCTCCGCTTATCGCATTCTCACCGTAGCCACGTGCGGCGCAAATCGGTCGTGCCTCATCCCGCCGCGCCGTGGCATTTCTTGTATTTCTTGCCGCTGCCGCACGGACACGGATCGTTGCGCCCGACCCGCTGCACCCGGCGCTGTTGCACCTGTTTGCGCCCTTGGGCCGAGGCGTCGCGGTTTGTGTAGGCGGCCTGCAGCGGATCGACCGTCCGCTGGGCTACCTGTGGCGCGCCCTCCACTACGCGCACCCGGTACAAGTACTTCAAGACGCCTTCCCGCACGCCCGCCATCATCTCGTCGAACATCTGGTACGCTTCGAACTGGTACTCGACGAGGGGATCGCGCTGCGCGTAAGCCCGGAGGAAGATTCCCTCGCGCAGATCATCCATATTGCGCAGGTGTTCCATCCACTTCGAGTCGATGAAGTTCAGGTACACTATGCGCTCGAGGACCCGCATGCGCTCGGAGCCAATCTCTTCCTCCCGCTCAGCATACACTTGGTTCAGCAGGGTGCGCAGCCGTTCGGCGATCGCGTCTCGGCCCAAATCCTCCAGCTCCGCCTCGGTCAGAACACCCTTGCGCCCCACGAGCTCTTCAATATGGGCAACCAAACCGGCCAGGTCCCACTCGACCGCGGCGACCTTCTCATCGCAGTACCGGTCGAGCACGTACCCGACGACCTGTTCCTGCATCTCGCGAATATGCTCGCTGAGGGCTTCGCCGCTGAGCATCTGACGCCGGCGGCTGTAGATGAACTGGCGCTGCTTGTTCAAGACGTCGTCGAACTCGAGCACCTGCTTGCGCATTTCGAAGTGCTGGGCCTCGACCCGCTTTTGCGCGTTCTCGATGGCCCGCGTCACTTGCTTGTGCTCGATCGGCTGGTCGTCGTCCCATCCGAGGCGGCTCATGAGACCCGAAATGCGCTCCGAGCCGAAAAGCCGCATCAGGTCGTCTTCCAGAGAAACGTAGAAGCGGCTCGCGCCCGGGTCGCCTTGCCGTCCGGCGCGGCCCCGCAGCTGGTTGTCGATACGGAGGCTTTCGTGGCGTTCCGTCCCGATGATAAAGAGGCCCCCGAGCGCGACGACCTCTTCCCGCTCCCGGTCGCACTGCTCCTTGTACTTCGCATAAGCCGCCCGGTATGCCTCCCGCGCCTCGAGCACCTCGGGATCATCGGTCGGCGTGCGCTCGGTGGCGACCGCCAGCACTTCAGGCGGATACTTACCCTTCAGCTCTTGCTTGGCCAAGAACTCCGGGTTGCCGCCCAGCATGATGTCGGTTCCGCGGCCGGCCATGTTCGTCGCGATGGTGACGGCGCCCTTTCGTCCCGCCTGGGCCACGATCTCGGCTTCTTTCTCGTGGTACTTGGCGTTCAGCACCTGGTGGGGCACGCCCCGGCGCCGCAGCATGTTGCTGAGCATCTCGGAGCGTTCGATGGAAGCCGTGCCGACGAGTACGGGCCTGCCGGTACGGTGCAGCTCGACGATGTCCTCGACCACGGCCTTGTACTTCGCTTCCTGGGTCTTGAACACGAGGTCGGGCAGGTCCTCGCGGATCATGGGCTTGTGGGTCGGCAGCACCACGACGTCCATGCCGTAAATTTTGACGAACTCCGCCTCTTCGGTCTTGGCGGTGCCCGTCATGCCCGCGAGCTTCTCATACATGCGGAAGTAATTCTGAAACGTGATGGAAGCCAAAGTTTGCGTTTCGTGCTCGATCTTCACGCCTTCTTTGGCCTCGATCGCCTGGTGCAGTCCGTCGGAGTAGCGGCGGCCGATCATCAGGCGCCCCGTGAACTCGTCGACGATGATCACTTCGCCGTCTTTGACCACGTAGTCCCGGTCGCGCTTGAACAACGTGTGGGCCTTCAGCGCTTGGTGCAGGTAATGGACGAGCTCGAAGTGGTCTTCGTCGTACAAATTGTCGATACCGAGCATCTTCTCGACCTTGGCGACGCCCTCCTCCGTGACGGCCACCTGGCGCGTCTTTTCATCGACCGTGTAATCCTCGTCCCTCTTGAGGCGGGGCACGATCTGGGCGAAGCGGTAATAGTGCTCGGTCGACTGCTGCGCCTGGCCCGAGATGATCAGTGGCGTGCGGGCTTCGTCGATGAGAATGGAGTCGACTTCGTCCACGATGGCGTACACCAGGTCGCGCTGCACCATTTGTTCAGGCCGCACGACCATGTTGTCACGCAAGTAGTCGAAGCCGAACTCGTTGTTGGTGCCGTAGGTGACGTCAGCCGCGTACGCTTGCCTGCGCTCTTCGAAGTTGAGACCGGGCACGATGACGCCGACCGACAGGCCCAGGAAACGGTAAATGTTGCCCATCCATTCGGCGTCGCGTTTGGCCAAGTAGTCGTTGACGGTGACGACGTGGACGCCCCGGCCCGTCAGCGCGTTGAGGTAAACCGGGAGCGTCGCGGCAAGGGTTTTCCCTTCACCCGTCTTCATCTCGGCGATGCGGCCCTCATGGAGCACGATGCCGGCCATGATCTGCGTGTCGTAGTGCCTTTGTCCGAGTGTGCGCTTAGCCGCCTCCCGCACGCACGCAAAGGCTTCCGGCAACAAATCGTCCAAAGCAGCCCCTTGCCGGAGCCGCTCCTTGAACTCGCCTGTTTTGGCCCGTAGCTCATCGTCCGTGAGGCGCTCGATCTCGGGCTCTAAAGCATTGATGCGGTCCGCCGTATCCCGCAGTCGTTTCAGTTCTTTTCCGCTCGGGTCGAACATTTTCTTCAAGGCAGCGAACATCAAGACCCGACCTTTCCTTCGAGACATAAAAAGGCGCAATGCAGCCTTGCGCCCAAGCTTGACTACGCTTAAATATTATCATGCCACCAGACCGCAAACAACCGGCTCAGGCGCGTCCGCGCTGCAGGGTGCGCCGCCTCCCGCCGACCATACCCCGCTGTACGAGGAGGAACAATCCGGCTACGATGAAAAGATCGCCGACGCTCGCCACACCGGGTCGCGGAAACGGCCGGGGAACGGGAATGACGTCGCCGAGAAAACGCAGCCGCGTCTTTTCGTCCATCAATACGTGCCGAAAATCGGGTTCGTTGAGCAGAGCTTCCTCCACACCGTCCAGACCCGCCCATGCCGCCATTTGCGCGTCGACCGGCATGCGCCCTCCGTTGGCGGCGATGACCAGCATGTTCAAGGCCAGGCCGACGCCGACCCACGCCATGCCGGGCAGGTGCAGACTTCGCCACACGCCGTAAAGAAGCGGAATGAAGGATACCACGAAGATCAAGCCGCCGTACGCCGCGAAAAAGGGTACGCCGCGAGCGGCCAGCCATACCGACCCGTATTGCAGCACGGCGCCGAAAAAAATCCATTCGGTCCCCTTCAAGTCCAGGCTGGCGAGGGATCTGATGCTGCCCCGGCGGAGCAGCCCGATGAGAAAAGACAAGGCGACGGCTTCGATCACGGCTTGTGCACTCCTGCAACCGGCCCCGCAGACGAAGGGGGCGGCGGGTTTTCGCTATCCGGCGCAGGCAAGACTTGCAAGAAAGCCTCCACAACGCGCGGATCGAACTGAACCCCTGCCTTGCTCTTCAGTTCCGCCACGGCTCGTTCGGGAGTGAGGGCCTTGCGGTACGGCCTCTCGGTCGTCATGGCGTCGTAGGCGTCGCACACGGCCAGGATGCGCGCCCCGATCGGGATGTTCTCGCCTTTCAAACCGTCCGGATAGCCCGTGCCGTCGTATGACTCGTGGTGGTGACGGATCATATCGCTGACGCCTTGCAGGAACCGAACGTGCCGCACGATGTCCGCACCGATCGTGGCATGGGAACGAATCTTCTCCCAGTCCTCGTCGGTCAACTTCTCCACTTTGTTGAGGACGTCGTCGTGAACCCCGATCTTGCCGATATCATGCAACAGGCCCGCGTAGTGGACCGCTTCCACCTCGTTCTCAGGCAGCTGCATAGCGCTGGCGACAAGTCGGGCCATTTCCGCCACGCGCTGGGAGTGGCCGCGCGTGTACGGGTCCTTCGCGTCGAGGGCGGCGGCTAGCGACTGGATCGTTTCGATGTGCGTCTTTTTTAGCTCGACGTATTGCCGCAGGGAGTAGCGCACGACCAACAGCGGCAGCCAAAGGAAAAGGATCCCGATGATGCCCGCGTCGCTGCGCAAAAGGTAGACCATCAACACGCCTATGGTCCAGAGCACGACCAGGTTAGGGATCGCCCACCGGACATTTTGCACCAGCAGCCGGCTGAGAGGCAGAGAGAAGGCCAGGCTGACCGAGAGGGTGGAGAAAAAGATGTTCAAGGCAAAATACACGAGCGCGGCGAGAGCGAGCACGGGCAAGGATCTATACAGTACGCCCGGAGCATCGGCGGAGGACATGAGCCAGTGGTACACGTAGGAGGCGCCGAAGGTAGAAAGGTAAATCTGAGCGCCGTTGAATAGCCATATGTTCATCCGACGCCGGTGCGCGATGTGCGCGATCGCCATGCCGCCCCCTGCGGCGATGCCGGCCCACCACGGATCGAAGAGGACGATGCCTGCATAGACCAGGGCAAAGCCTACGGAGACGGCCTGTTCATCGTGGGGCAGGATGACCGCAGCGCTGTCGGCCACGGCGATGAGGCCGAGAAAAACGACAACCAGCCAGTTAAACCCGTCGAGCGGTGTGTACCAGATCAGCCAGGCGGCAACTGCAGCCAAAAGGAGCGTGAAAAGCCAGGCTCTTAGGGGCTCCTCGGGATCCACGGTAAATATCTGAATCCATGATGTCTTCTTCACGTAGCAGCTCCACCCCGACGATGACGCGCCGTACCGTGCATGCCGAAGACGCTGAGCACATAGACAACGAAAAAGGGCGATATAGAAGAGGCGGGGTGCAGGCTTACTTAATGCGCATAAAGCTTGCGCCGCCTGCCATGACCAGTGCCGCAAGGGCGAACAGGAAACGGAGGATCCTGGCCTTCATGGGAACCCCTCCCCTTTCGGATCGTAGCCCGGAACTCCGCTATTCGACCAGGCCCAACAAGATCCGCTCCGCTGGGGAGAATCCCAAAGATCGCGTCTCACCCTTCTATATCGCCCAAACCTAGCTAGCCTACCTGGCCGCCCACTAGAAGGGGCAGGCGCCGGTTGACGGCATCGAGCGTGGCCTTGACGGCGGGCTCGTGGGGATCGGCATCGACCAGGGCGGAACCGAGCAGACGCTCCCGGTGTCCCCTGCCGAGAAACAGCAAGGAAGCCATGCAGACCTCACGAGCGCCCACGCGGACCGTCTCCAGATGGTGCAACGAGACGCTGACGCCGTCCGTGCACGCTTGGGCTACTGCCGCCAACGTAGCCTCGGCGGCCAGCGGCCCTTGCCGCCTGGCGTCACGGGGCCCGCGGCTCGAACCGGAAAGCATTTCGGGCCCCCACATCAAATCGACGTGCACCTCGGTCGCATCGGCCACAATCTCAACTTTCAACGAGGTCAGTACAAGGCGGCCGGCGCTCTCGGCCACCTCGGGCTCGATATCGAGCTGTGCGACGCTCACCTTGCGGTGATCGACGAAGAGACCGAACCTTGCCGCCAGAGCCGTCTCTACGTCGCGCACGATGCGCTTTGCCGGCCTGCCCCTATCGGCCAGCACGTGAATCTCCTCTATAGATCCTTCCGATACGACAACTCGAGCGGACAGTATGTTGCGCAGGCCCATTATGACCTGTTCCATGTCGCTGCGCAGCTGCGTATCCGTACATGCTCTTCCTTTCTGTTTTACGTAGGCACCTGCGCCGCCGGTCGTCGGACCGGTGCGCGCTCAATGCAATCGGTTCACCACAGAGGGCGCAACTCCTCCTAACGCCCGGGCAAAGAAAGGTGCGTGCAAGCCGAAAAACGGCCGCACGCACCGTGGCTTTCATCCGGCGCAACACCTAGGCTAAGCGTACTCGGGCTCGAGCAGACCGACGTTGCCGTCGTTTCTGCGGTATAGCACGTTTACCTGGTCGCTCGCGGCGTTGACAAACACAAAGAAGTCGTGCCCGAGGAGCTCCATTTGCATTAACGCCTCGTCGACATTCATCGGCTTCAGCTGGAAGCGCTTGCGCCGCACGACGGCCGGCAGCTCGTCTTCGACCTCGGGCTCGCTCGCCGCGTCGGCGGCAGCCTGAAGCGCCTCCCGCGGCGCCTCCTGGAACCGCTTTTGCAGGCGGGTCTTGTACCGCCGGACCTGTGCGCCCACCCGGTCGACGCACGCGTCAATCGAGGCGTACATGTCGTTCGTCCGGCTCTCCGCCCGGACCACCAAGCTGCGTACGTGCACGGTGACCTCGGCGATCTGTTGATTGCGCTCGATGCGCAGCACGACCTCCACGTGGATGTTCTGCTCGTTGGGGAAATACTTTGCCACCTTGGACACGCGTTTTTCGGCGTACTCGCGCAGCGCATCCGTCACCGGCAAGTTTGTGCCTTTTACCACAATTCGCAATGCATCGGCGGCCACAGGGACACAACCCCTTTCCGCTGCAATGTGCGGGCACGAGGTAAAGTGTGCCCATTAAGGTATTTCGCCCGTTTGCAAGGCAACTCCTGCGCCGGAAAAAGGAACCACGGGGTGCCTAGCTGACCTGGTCTTTGCCCCCACACTCGCCTGCTGGAGCGTTCGCTCAGGGAATTCCCGTCACTACTAGCCCTCTCCAGCCCCGCGCCGGGCCGGGCAGGACTTACACTAAGCCGCACCATGCTCGGCGGAAGAAGGTGAAGAAGGTTTTGTTCCGCCTTACGTGGGTCGTTTCGCCTGCGACTGGCATCGACTTTCAACCACAGACCTAGGCGCCCCATGGCACTCCCATTATACCGAGGCGTTCGAGACGGGCGCAAGGCTGCCCGCGGCCAGCGGACTGTAAGCCCCGGCGATTGAAATCTTTTATTCTTGTCTATAACTTGTCCGTCTTTTCGTGGTAAAATGACGCTATAACGAGCGAGGTGACCTACCGTGTCGGACCAAACTGTGTCGCTGGAAGAAGCCGCCGCAACGCTCCGCGTGCGCCCTGCTACCGTCCTTTACTGGCTACGTGCTTTGCCGGGCATACCGTTTTCTCACACGGCACGCCGTCTGCCTCCCCGCTTCCACGCACACGACGTCGGCCTGCTGCGTGCCGTCCGTGCCCTTTCCCTCGACGCAAATTACCCGGCGCGCCACATAGAACAAACGTTGAGCTGCCTGTTCCCGGCGCCGGGACGCGCCGCCGACGTGTCGTCGCGCCTCATGCAGGAAATCGAATCGCTGCGAGAGGAGATCTCCTTCCTCGCCGAGGAAAGCAAGGAGCTGCACCGCATGGTCGCCCTGCTCCTGCAAACTGCTTGGAGCACCGCAGCCGCAGCCGCCGACTCGGCGCGCAAAAACGGGCAGGAAGGCCCGGGCAGCCGCCTGCACACAGAAGCTTGGGCGCCTCCGCCGCTCGAGTGATCTCCGAAGGATTATTCCGATTCGGGTCGCAACAGATCGTCCAGGGCGGCGCTCGGTGGCCCGGCCTGCAGTGCCGCGCGCCGGTTCTCGGCCTGGATCTCCTTGTAGATCTCTTCGCGGTGAACCGGTATCCGGCGGGGTGCGTCGATACCCAGCTTGACCTGATCGCCGCGCACGTCGACCACCGTGACGCGGATCTCGTCGCCGATAATGATGCTCTCGTCACGCTTACGGGTGAGGACCAGCAAGACGGCGTCCCTCCTTGGACTTAAGCTGCCCTACACGTGAAGGCACATCCCCGCTGGCGCACGCCCTAAACGGTTTGGCGCAGGGTGTCCTCGGTCGGCTCGAGGGAGACGGTGCGCAGCCGGTGTGCGCCTGCAGCGCGGATCAGGCGACGGGACCTTTCCATTTCGTCGACGATGCGGTGCCGGGTAGAGTACTCTCCGAGGCCCTGCACGACCTGGCGCCCGATTCGCTCCTTCACGTTAATGATCACGGGTGCCATTAAGTTCGCCGTCATCTCCCGCACTTCCTGGGGCACGGTCAAGATGACGAGCACGGCCAAATCCTCGTCGGATTCATACTGCAACGCCGCACGGTCCTCCTCGCCGAGCTCCGGCAAGTAGTCCGGTCGGAACGTCTGGGGATCGGTCACCGCGAAGGCGATGCGGCCGTCGTCGACCGCCTGCAGAAAACGGATGGGGCCTTTGCGCTCCCGCTCCACGACCACGTAGCGGTGCAACTCTTCAAAGCCCAGTAAGCCGTCGGGAAAGTGAATGATATCTTCCTGTGCGATTCGAATCTCGCCGAACCGATCCGTCTTTAACAGCATATGCCGACGCCCCTCTCCCCTTGCCTTAACATGTCGCGGACACGAGCGAATTATATGCGCACATCGACCGCCGTCCCCGGCCGGGCCTCGCGTCCGGTGGCCACGATCACACGCCCTCGGATTAAGTCTACCTTTACATGGCCCCGTTCGGCCTCGACCTCTACCCCGCCGAGCCTGACGTCGACGGCTAGCCCGCCTTCGACATCGATCCGCGGGCGGCTTTTCGGTAGCGCCTCGACGTTCAACTCGGGCAGCTCGGCCTCGGCCTTCGCCTTCGCAACCCGGCCCACCGTAACTCCCTTGTGGACGTCGAGGAACATATCCCCTTCGCGGGCGTACGCGACGATCGCCTCCGCGGCCCGCTGCCTGGCGCGGAGGCTGAGCGTGCGAGCGAGTTCGAGACTGCGCTGCAGTCCGATCTCGCCGAGCGGCGGCGTCTGGTCGATGCGCACCCTGGGCAGCTCTTGCTCGATGTGCACCTGCGGGTACGCCGTGTCGACGTCTACGCGCGGCGCCGACCAGGTCAACCGTATTTGAGGCAGGTCAACGCGTATCTGGACGGTCATGGGCCACGCTCCGTCACCTCAAGAAGTCGATCAGAGTGGGCTGTATGATGCGGGCGCTGACGGCGAGGGCTGCTCGGTACACGCTCTCTTCCTGCTTCAGTCGCATGATCGCGTCGGCGTAATCCACATCCGCTTTCTCCGACAACAGCGACCTCGCGCTCAGCACATCTTGCTCATAGCGGGCCTGCGTCAGTTCGAGGCGGTTCATCCGGGCGCCTACCTCGGATCGCCACCTGAGCAGCGTGCCGAAGGCCGCATCGAGTTAGCCTAAGGCCCTGTCGATCTCGGTCGTATCGTTTGCGTGCAAGGCCGACTCCAAAGCGGTCAGCGCGTCGAGAACGGGCACCAAGGCTTCGTCGCCGTTCACTCCCACCCTCAGCGTAAGGCCCGGTCCGATCTCATACTCTACCCATTCGCCTGATGAGGAGCCCACGTACGCGAACCCGTCCTCCTGCCGGACGAAGGGCGGGGCGTCTCCCTTCAGTCCGCCGAAAATGTATCTGCTTCCGTAGCGGGTGTTGCCGATGTCCAACAAGTCGTCGATTATCTGGGCGATTTCGCGGGCTACGTCCGCCCTGTCGCCCTCCGTCAAGGTGCCGTTCGCAGCTTGTACTGCCAGCTGCCGGGCGCGGTGTACCCCTTCACCGGCTTGCGCCAGCGCCGATTCTGTAAGCCCGAGCCATGCGAGGGCGTCGTCGACGTTCTTGTGATACTGCTCGAGCCTTCGGATCGTTGCCCCGAGCCGCGTGGTCGCCTCGAACCCAACCGGATCGTCCGACGGGTACTGTATGCGCGTGCCGGTCGCAATCTTGCGGTTTTCATCGTAGAGGCGCCGCAAGGACTTGCTCAAATGATGGTTCAGGCTTTGACCCATAAGCTGGTGCGTAACCCGCATTCGCCGTCACCCTTCCTAACGTCCAACGAGACCCATGCGGTGGATTAAGGTTTCCAGCGCTTCGTCCATCGCATTGACAACCCTGGCCGCCGCGGCGTAGGCGTGTTGAAACATCACCATGTTCGTCATCTCTTCATCGAGGTTGACGCCGGCGACGGACTGGCGCAAGGTCATCAGGTGGTGCTCGACGTCTGCCTGGTGTTCTACCATCAGCTGCGCCTTGCTGCTCATCACGCCGATCCGGCCGACGATTCCAGCGAAGTAGTTTTCAAAGGTCGCGCCGTCGATCACCGGCTCCTGCGCCAGCTGGGCCATGCGCAAGGCCACCGTGCCGTCGCCCTTCTCCCCCGTAAGCGAAGCACCGATGCGCTCGGGATACTCGGCCACCTCTGGGTTGACCGCGATGTCGGCCGCCGACGAACCTATGAAGAAGTCCAGGCCGCTGCTTCCGTCGAGACCGGTTCCCGTGCGGTGGACGGCGTTCGTCTGCTCAATGAGGGCCGCGGCCAGACGGTCGAGGCGTTCGAGGGTTTCAGGAATCAGCTGATCGCGGGCCTCTTCATTGCTCCGCATCTCCCCGCCGTTCCACTGCACGCGCGTCTCGGTGTCTTGCCACACGATCCGCGTAAAGCCGGGCCGGCCGGGATCGTCCAGTGCAGCGATCGTCCGCGCGTACGCACCGTCTACGAGGCTTACACCGCCGATCAGCACCGCGATCATGCCGTTCTGCCTTGGCGCCACGGTCGCGCCGGTCAGTCTGCTGACCTCGGCGACCAACACGTCCCGCTGGTCGAACAGGTCGTTGGGTTGGTGTCCCATCGATTGCGCGTGGCCGATGTGGCGGTTTATGGGCGCGATCTGCTCGGCTAACGTGTTGATCCGGTCCACCGTGCGTCGCATGCCCTGATCGAGTTCCCTTTGCAAGGGCAGAAGCTGCGACCGGACGTAGCGGATTGTATCGGTCAAAGACCGCGCTTCCTCGATGAGAACCGAACGGACGGCGTGGCTGTCGGGCGACTTGTGCAGCTCCTGGAGCGCGGCCCAATACCTTTCGAACGCGGCCTGTACGCCACTGTCGGACGGCTCCATGAGGGCCACCTCGATCTGGCGCAAGACCTGCCGGTGGGCCTGCCAGTACCCGGTATTGCCCGCCCCTTTGACAATCTCGGCCTGCACGAACTGGTCGCTGGTGCGCCGGATGGCCGCCACCTCGACGCCGGTGCCGATCTGACCGGCTCCGTGGGGATTGACCTTGCCTGGCACCGTGTACGGCGAGGTGGCGCGCAACAACGCAGTCTGGCGGGTATAACCCGGTGTGTTTGCGTTGGCGATGTTGTGGCCCGTCACGTTCAAAGCGAGCTGGTGAGCGGCCAGCGATCGGCGTGCGATCTCCAGCCCTGAAAATGCACTGCGCATGAAGCTCCCGCCTTTCCTCGTCGCTACGGGTTTGCCTACACGTGGCGATCGATGCGATAGGACTGTGCCGGCACCCCTCCGGTCCCTGACCCGGGCCGGGCGCCCGAGGGGTCGTAGATTCCGGAGGCCGTCTCCTCGCCCACGAGCGCGCTGAGCAAGGCTTGATTGTGCGCCGCCGCTTGCTGCAACAAAGCCAGGCCCAGCTCATTTGCCTGCTGCACCTCGGCCATCCGCGCGGTCAGGCGCTCGCCGCGCAGCAGGCACTCTCCGCGCAGCGGCGGCGGCAGCGCCTCCGCCACTTCCTTCAGAGTCGGCTCATCGGGGCCGCCGGTGAGGCGCGCGGCCAACCGGCGACGCCGCCCTTCCAGACCGTCCAACGTGCGCAGCATACCGCTCTGCTCTTGTATCGCCGCCTCGAGCGCTGCGCGGTCGCGTGCCCACAGTGCTTCCTTCTTCTTCTTCTCCAGAACAAGCCATTCTTGAAAAAGTGCCGCCTGCTCATCCAAAATATGGAAAAGCTCGGCGGCACCCTGAGTCATTGCCGTAGCGTCCATAGGAACGGCCCTCCCGAGACGAGCGTGCCTAACGCGTCATTCGCCCAGCCTGTGCTCCTCGATTATCCGCTCGGCGATCTTTTCGGCCGGCACGTGATACTCGCCCCTGGCGATGGCGGCGCGCAAAGCCTCCACTTTCTCACGGCGGACGTCGGGCGTTTCCGCGAGCCGCCTTTGCAGCGCCTGCAGCTCGCGACCTTCGGGCGAGAGCGTGACCTCGTCGGTTTTCAGCTTCGCTTCCGAAGCCGGCAGTTTCGAACGAGGCTCAGTCCGGGCGGTCGCAAGCAGCTGGGCGATGCGCTGGATTGCTTTATTAGAGACGATCACATCGATTCACCTCGACCCCTCTACACTCTATATCGACGGGCGGATGGCTGAACTTAATACCCTTTTTCCCTTGGCCGGCGCAGCCGGCTCTCCAGGTGCAGGCGACCCTTGAGGCGCTCATCACTGGCCGGGACAGACTTCGCCCGGATCTCGCGCCGGCACTGGTCACACACTTGTCCCGTGACGATGCGCCGGCCGCACACTACGCACTCGACGGCCATGTCGCTATCGGGGCTGTGCGCTACGAGCTTGCCCTGGCGGACCAGTTCGTAAATGCGCGCGACGCTCACGCCCGTCTCACGGCTCACCTCCATCACGGTGGCTTCCGGATAATCTCGCACGTAGTCGCGCACCAAGCGGTATTCCTCCTGTTCCACACGGACGCAGTCAGAGCAAAGGCCCGTGGGGACCCTCGGGATGAGCGCACCGCACCGTTTGCAGTTCGTCAACGTCAACGCGAGACCCCCCTACCCGAGACACCCGCGAAAACCGAGACAACGGCGCTCCCGATCCGGAAGATTGCCCGGACGACCCTTCCGGATCCGTGCCCGTTCGGTAGGTCGCAGGAGAAAGATCGTAGTCCGACACTGCTACGGCGACGCACGCCACCGCGACCGATGCCGCACCGGCCCGCAGGAGAGCCAACGCCGCTGCTGTGCACGTGCTGCCCGTGGTAAAGACGTCGTCGACCAGAATAATGTCCCTGCCCGCGACCCGTGCCGGCTCAACGCAGAGGAAGGCGCCCCGCACGTTGCGCTGCCGCTCTGCCGGCGAAAGGCGGGCCTGCTCCGTCGTTTCTTTACGACGCACGAGCACGGACCCGAGGTGCTGCCTGCCCAGCACGGCAGCGGCCGCATCGGCCAGGAGCGCTGCCTGGTTGTACCCCCGCTCACGCAGGCGCCGGCCGTGCAGCGGAACGGACACAACGACCGCTCCGGGGCTGACACGCCTGCGCCGGAGGGCCATCCCGAGCAGGCTGCCTAGAGGGCGGGCAATGGTACGCCGATTCTCAAACTTCAACCGATGGAGATGAACCTGCAGTTGACCGTCGTAAACGGCTAAGTGCTGCGCCCATGCGAACGGGGGCGGCGCGCCCCGGCAAAAGCGACAAAGGCCCCCGCCCGACGCGGCGATGAGCCTGCCGCACCTGGCGCATTGCGGTCCCTTAAGCAGCGGCAGCCCGGTGAGGCAAGCCGGACAAGCCCAAGGGAACCTGTCTCGCATCGGACGCAAACAAAGCCCGCAGACTCCACTCGGAAAAAACTGTTCCAGCCAACGCAACGGGGCGTCCCCCCGTTGACCCACGACCGGTGGCGGGCAGCTACCTGAATGTACGTTATCCGGCCTGCGATCTCCTGCCTGCGGGCGGATCCGCCCGCAGATGCCCGAGCTCCGCCGCAACAGCGTTCAGTTCGCTGATGCGCGCCCTGGCTTCGTGCATAGGCCGTGTAATCCGTGCTGCGACAAAGTGCACTTCTCCGTCGGGCTGTTCCCGGGTGCGTCCGACTCTCCCTGCCATCTGGATCAGCGTTGCCCCGTCGAACACCCGCTCAAAATCAGCCCACATGACGACGGCTTGCACACCCGATATGGTGATACCGCGCTCCAGCACGGTGGTCGCGACGAGGACGGGAAACTCGCCCCGGCGAAAGGATTCGCGCAGCGCATCACGCCTCGGGTCGCGCGAGTGAATGCCGTACGCCAACGGCAAAGCGTCTGCGGCCGGCCGCGCCCCCGAGCGCAGCACGCCGTCGATGAGCTTTGCCGTCGGGGCGACGAGCCGAACCGTGGGAACGAAAACGAGGAGCGGCCGGCCGGAGCCGACGAGCCTTTGGAACAGCTCGGCGACCTGCCGGGGGATCCCCGGCGGGCGCGTGCCTTGCTCCAGCGCCTCGCGCAGCCGTTCCATACCTTTGTGAATGAGAAAGGCCGGAACGGGCAGAGGACGGCCGTGATGGCGGGCTGGGATCATCGCGAGGCACCAACCTGGACTCCCGGCACGTCGCAGCATGCTTTCGGACGGCGTAGCCGTCATATACACGAGCCTTCCGTCCGGCGCCCGAGCCCGTTCGACCGCCCTGCGCAACACCGCGCTGCCCCGGTACGGAAAGGCATCCACTTCGTCGAGTACCACTAAGTCAAAGCGCCTGTATAAGCGCATGACCTGATGCGTCGTCGCCACCACGAGGCGGGCGTCGGCAAACTTGCCCGGACTTCCCCCGTAGAGGGCTTGGACGGGAACGCCGGGAAACGCGGCCTGCACGCGCCGGCCGAGCTCCACGACGATATCGCGCCGGGGCACCGCGAAGAGCACGTCCCTGCCCTGCTGCAAGGCCCGCTCGATTAGAGGATAGACGACCTCCGTCTTGCCTGCGCCGCAGGCGGCCCAGACGAGGGCACGTTTCGCTTCGGTCCCAAGGAGCCTCTCGGCTGCCTGCCTCTGTGCCGGGCTGAGTTCAATATCCAGCTGCAACAGCTTCTCGTCCGTTGTGGCGCGCCGGCTGCGCAATACGGGGGGCGCCCAAACCACACCCTCGCAGGCGCGGGCCGCTCCGAGCCGTGCGCATTCGGTGCAGGCGGCGCACGCATCCCTTCCGCAACGCACGCAAACCCCAACGTCGATCCGGTCGCGGGCACCGCAGCGCAGGCACTGCCACCTTCCCGCATCGTCACGCACTACGGCCGGACGCCGGGTCAGCCGGCCCGAGACGACCAACCCTTCGATGAGGTCGTACGGATGCGCAGAGAGCACGCCCTCGCCGTAGGTTTCCAGCAGCCGGACCGCTTCGTTCTCCAGCAGGATCCGGCCGCCGAGCAGCCGCGCGGCAACCTGCAGCTCGGTCTCTTCCGGCACGGCCGCTCCGTCCCCCTCTCCTCCGACCACGCGCCACAGCGGTTTTGCCCCAACAGACGCCAGAGCGCGCCGCAGCCTTCTGCGCAAAGCCCACCGTACGGCGACAGGCCACCGCAAGCGAGCCAACCACGAAGTGCGCTCTACGTCGCGCTGCACGGCCTCGGCAACGCCCAGAGGGAGCGGGCTGCTGACCAAGACCACTTCGCCCGCGGGTACTCCTGTCCGGCCGTCCGTCAGGAACGCCGCGGTCACGGACGGGGCCCCCGTCACACCGATGCGCACGGAACCTCCCTGCAGACTCACGTAAAGGACGTAAGCACCCACGGTCGGTGACTCCTCCGCCTTACCTTAAAGTGATCGCAAAGGCGCAGCTCTGAGATCGACCGAGCGCTCGCTCGTGTCCAGGGTCACCTCGATCCATAACGGTTCGCGGTCGGAGAGCGCGTGCTGCGAGATGATGCGGTCCACCTCGGGCATTCCCACATCCGGCAGCCTTTCCACCGGGGTCCACGCGAGGGGCCCTTCGTCGCTGACACGTATCTCCCCGCTAAACGCGTCGGCCAGGTAAACGTAGAGCAACCAGTTGAGGAGCGGACGCGGGCCCGACTCGAGCACCACGAGCCGCAGCCGGGGCATGGCGATCGTCAGTCCCGTCTCCTCGCGCACCTCGCGCCGGACGGCTTCGTCGGGCGTTTCTCCAGGCCGCACCTTGCCCCCCGGCGCCGTCCAGTACCCCGCGAACGGAGGCTGGAGGCGGCGGAGAAGCAGCACCTGCCCGTCCTTGTATATGTAGCAGAGAGCGGCGGGTCGGTGCAACGGGCTTACCGCGGCGTGGTCCGCAGGCAACCGCAACCCGTGGGACGCCAGCGCGCTCTGCAAATCGTCAAGTTGGATCGGATTCAGCAAGAGACACGGCCTCCAGTATTTGCCGGACCTTGACCAGCGTTCTGGGAGGGTACACGCCCCGCAGGACAGCCCCGGCGTAAACGCGGCAGCCGGGTCCTACCAGCGTGCCCGGTGACGTGACGACGTTGCATCCGGTTTGTACGTCGTCGCCGAGCACCGCTCCCAGCTTGCTCAGCCCGGTGTCGACGGCGCGCCCTGAGGCACGAACGACCACCGTGGAGTGGTCGTTCTTCATATTAGCACAACGGGTACCTGCCCCCAAGTTCGTCCTGCGCCCGAGAATGCTGTCGCCCACGTAGTTGAAATGCGGGGCCTGGCTTCCGTCTAGCATCACGGAGCGCTTGATCTCCGTCGCGTGCCCGACGACGCAGTCGCGCCCGATCAGGCAGCTTTCCCGTATGTACGCGCCGTGCCGCACCACCGTTCCGGCTCCGATGATGGCCGGCCCTTTGATGACGGCGCCAGGCTCGACCACGGCTCCGGGACCGAGCCAGACACGATCCGAAACGAACGCGCCCGGGGCAACCCGTCCCAAAATCTCCGGGACGAGCCGCTCGTCGATGTACTCTTCCAGGCGTTCCAGGGCCTGCCACACGTAACGCACACCCGCGAAGAGGTCCGCGTACTCGCATCCTGCCAAATCGAAGTAGTCCGTTGGATTGAACATAGGCACTCCTCGTCCCCAGTGTACGTCATCGACCTCGATTGATTCCCTATTCTGCTACGCTCCTTCGGGTCCTGCCCTTTCCGGCAGCCCGCGGCGAAATCTGGCGCACCCGAGGCGGCCGCAACATACTCTGGCTGCAAAGGCTCGGATCCGCAGCGGGAGGAGGTGGTTGCGTTTTGCACTGGCACCGCTCACACCTGCACGATCTTTCCCAGCGGAGTCTATGCATTCTGCTGCAGTGGGAAGGCGCGTCCATCACCCTCAGTGTCCTGGCCCGCCTCCTCCACAAGTCGAGCGAGGTGACCCGCCTTGCGATGCGTCCCTGGCACGAACAAGGCATCGTCACCGTGGACTCGAGCAAGCAGGGCGCGGATCCCGTGTACTCGCTGAACTTCCGCCGCGCCCACGCCGTCCACCGCAACGTACGCCAGGCGCTCTACGAACACGCGGCCTTAGGAGAGCTTTATTTCGCCTACGGATCGAACATGAACCCGGCACGCCTGGAAGCCAGGGGTATTCCGCCCCGCTTCGTGGCCCGGGCTCACGCGAGAGGGTACGTCCTGGGCTTTCCCCGGAGAATGCGGGAGGGCGG
>JAAYLA010000029.1 GCA_012522135.1 Bacillota bacterium
ACCTGCATCACGTTGAGGAAGTTGTCCGCTCGCGCCGGCGCTGCCGGGGAAAGCTCGACGCGCCACGCCCCCGTCTCGCTCGATGAGGTGACGTTCAAAGACTCGGGCCAGTTGACGCCGTGGTAGTCGGCGAATTCCCGGCCCGGCCCGCCCACCTTCGTAAGCTGCGGTGCGGCGGGCAGCAGCGTGACGTTGACTAGCTTGCCGCCGTAGCCGTCCGTCGTGCGCTCGATCACGCACGTATTGCCGTCGATGCGCGGCTCTTCGATGCTGTGCAAGAGCCACGTCTTTTTGAACTCGGGCCTCCTTGCGATCACGCGGTCGTGCACAATCACCGCCGCCGGCACGTCCCCGTCTTTCAGGTTGAGGAAGACGAAGGAGCGCACGAAACGCTCTACCTTGGTACTGCGGTAATGGCCCGTCAGATCGCCCTTAATGTAGCTGAAATCCGGCACGTGCGGGTCGGGGCCGAACGCGTGGCCCAGCACTTTGCCCCGCCGGTAACCTTTCTCCGGATCCAGCAGCTCCGCAAAATCGTACGGTTCGTACGCCCAATTCGGCCAGAACTGACCGCCGTCGTTGCCGAGCGGGGTGAGGGCGCCGCCGCTGAAAGGATCGCGGTAGAAGCCCGTCAGCCCGTGCCATTCCCACTCTTCCGAGGGATCGTAGACCAAAATGGTGTTGTGGGCGATCGTGCGCCGGCTGTACTGCATGTGGTGGGCCGATTCGTACAGCGCGTAGTTGCCCGAGTCGATGGCCAGGGCGCCTTTGTAGTAAATCTGGAACGCGCCGGCGTCGAGGTGCTGGTGGCCGGAGAAGAAGAACTCGTTCATGCGAATCTCGGCCAGCACGTCGTCGGAGTCCAGATCGATGCCTTCCGTCCATCCCGTGCGGCAGATCATCCCGCCGTGGGGCGTACCGAAATAGCGCGTCAGGGGCAGGTCGCGGACAGAGCGCGGCTGCACGAACGGATCGGCGTAGATGAGCTCCCGCACGGGGTCGAGCTTTCCCGCTTCGTAGGCTCCCGTGCCGTCGTATCCCACGTAATTGCGCAGGAACTCCCGCTGCAGGTAACCGTTCTTATAATAGCCGGCCGCCATCATCCACGGCCACGAATGACGCCAGTACTCGCCGTAGGGGTGCTGGTCGTCTTCGTAGGAGTCGCCGTCCCGCAAGAGCGAACCGTCCGGCCTGCGCGCGTACAGGTACCAATCCAAGGCCGACTCCTGGCTCCGGTCAAATACGTCCACCCCGCTCATTGCCCGGAACAAGAAGGCCGCGGCAAAGTCGCTGTTGAGGGTGCCGGGACCGTACGAGTCGCCCCGGTGGTGCTTGCCCGAGGGGTAGAACCAATTGCGCACGTCGACGTACCGCGCGAAAATGGTCCCGGCCACCGTTTCGTAAATCTCTGGATACTCGTTGTACACTGCGATCGCCCAGGCAAGCTGATCGCGCAGCACTTGATCCTCCGCCCCGTGCCCGCTGATGGCCCCTTGCTTATCTGGTGGATAGCCGATCTCCATATCGCGGGCCAGCTGCAAGAATCTCCCCTGCCATGCGGCCCGCCGGCTCGGATCCACCAGTTCGTAGCACCAGTCGTACACCAAGGCCCCGGTAAGCAACACCGAGCCGATGGCGCGGGTGTTCCTGCTCTCAAACTCTGCGAGGAACACGTCGAAAAGGGCCACCGCTTGCGCGCCGTACTCGCGACCGTCGCCGAGCAGATGACGGAAAGCCTTGGCCCGGATGACGGGTTCGGTGGCCGTCTGCTTGGCGCTTTGCTGGAGCACCGCGTTCCAGGCCGGCGTCATCAGCTCGGTCCGGGTCTTCGCCCGCAACTGCGCGATGTGGTCCGGCGACGACACGAACAGCCGGGGATGGGCCGCGGGCGGCTGAGGAGGCCCTTTTCTCCGTTCGCCCCCGGCGCTGCGATCGACAGATGCCATCCACTCGCACTCCTTCCGCCCCTTCGGTTCCGGCCGGCGGGGCAACCACCGGGCGGTGCCGCCGAACACGTCCCGCGCCGCCGGCGGAGGGACGCAACATTCCTTGCGCAACAACCCAACCGATGCGAACGTTTGCGTGTTTCCATGCGGGGCCGTTCTTCTCCTGCTAGAGCGAAAGGTTTTTGTTCCGGACAAGAGAATACAAGACGGGAGATTGATGCAGCCGGAATTTGCGGCATGATCGACTATGGTATTTGGATTGGGAAGGCTGGGATCGCTATATGAAGGGCAGTAAGCAACAAGAAGAAAACGCGCGGCGCAACAAGGTGACGATCCGTGACATCGCCCGCCTCGCCAACGTGGCCCCGTCGACCGTGTCGCGGGCACTGAGCGGACAGCCGGGCGTCAGCGAAGCGACCCGGGCCCGTTTGCTGCAGGTGGCCAAGGACATGGGCTATGAAGTACCGCCCGTCGAAGGACAGCGGGGCAACCGGCGCAGGCGCGGCCGGCTCGGCAAGACCATAGGACTCGTCTGGACGAACACCCCCGCCACCGTCATTTACCAGCAGTGGGAGGCGAACGTGCTGGCGGGCATCGTCTCGCGGGCCGGAGAGGAGAACTGCCGCGTGGTCGTCGACATCATCGAGCGCGGCGGCGACGTGGCCAAGGCCGCGGACATCTTGGATTCGACTACCGAAGGGATCATCGTGATGGGTTCCCGGCCGGACCAGCCTATACCCGACTGGATGCGCGCGCAACCGTCCCGGATCGTCTTCGTGCAGCGCAACGTCGTGTCGGCGAACATTTCGTCGGTGCTCGCCAACGACCGGCGCGGCGGGTTTCTGGCCGCGGAGTACTTGGCCAAGCTGGGGCACCGCGACATCGCCCTGATCAGCCACTCGACGGACGCCTCCGAGCCCCTCGTCGCCCGGGAACAAGGCTTCCGGGAAGGCCTGCGGCAGTTCGGCCTCGACGTTCCGCCCGAGTGGACCTTGTACACCCACGAATGGGGCTTCGAACCAGGCAGGGCGGCGGCCGACCGGCTGCTGCGCCTGGATAAACTGCCGACGGCCATCTTCGCGGCCACCGACCGGTTTGCCATCGGAGCGTTGCAGCGGCTGACGAGTGCAGGTCTTTCCGTACCCGATGACATCTCCATCGTAGGCTTCGACGACATCGAGCTTTCGAGCCTGGTCGATCCGCCGCTCACGACCGTGCGCCTGCCCACGTTCGAGATCGGTCGCGAAGCGGCGGGGCTCCTGCTGCACCTTCAGTCCGAGAAGGAATACCGCCCGCGGCAAGTCTACTTGGAGGTGCAGCTCGTCGTCCGCGACACGTCGGGGCCGCCCGCGAAATGATGGTGGACGGGGACGCTGTGCGGGAGAACAGCGGGAAAAGATAGAAGGTTATGTGCCACTTTGTCACGAAAACCCATAGTGACCCGCGCAACGCGTCGAAAAACCCGGGATCAACTATCATTTTGAAAGGTGGTATGGAACATGGCACGTCAGGAAGCCATCGTCAGAGAAGGCAAGACCAAGATCAAGGCATCGATTCCGTCGATCCTGCTGAACCTCTTGATCGCCGCTCTGATTTGGGCCTTTGGCGCCTTGGTGTTCGTGCCCTTGAGCAGCCAGTTCCAGGTGCTCGAGCGGATCTCGGTCGACCGCATCGTTTCCGCGATCTTCCTCATCGCCATGCTCGTCGCGTTCGTCCGGGTCTTCGCCCAGGCCAAGAACTTGGCGGACGGGCTGGCCGACGTCATTGCCGGCTCCATGCGCAAGGAGGATGCGGACAGCAGCCACATCGACCAAGCGCGCGGTGCCCTGCGCCTCCTGTTTTACATCATCGGCGCCGTCATTGCGTACATGTTCCTCTATCCGTTCCTGACGCCCATCGCAGCACCCGTCGCCGGTATCGTCTTCATCTTGCTGGCGATCTGGGCCATCTCCGTTATCTTCCGGGTCGGCAGGACGCTGACCGACGTGATCTACTACTGGGCCGGCCGGGCCGGCCAGCGCGTCGAAGAGATCGGCACCGGGGACGGGGGCGAGTAAGCGGCTCGGACCTCCCGCGGGGGCAGGCGCTTCTCTTTCACGAAAGGAGGCCCTTCCATGCGGAAGTGGAAGTACGTCCTCGCGATCTGCCTGATGGCGCTGGACCTCTTCTTCTTCGCGGAGTTGGGCAAGGAGATGTCGGCGTCGGGATCCTCTTTGGTACTGAAGCTGCTCCATCTGACCGGCCACAAGGTGTACTACGGCTGGGCGATGATCGGCTTGGCTGTGCTCTTCATCGCCGGCCTCGTCCTGATTGCGCACTGGGTTTTCCACGACGTGAAGCGCTGGGTCCTGCAAGAAGTCGGGGAAAGCGAGTAGGCGAAGTGTCGTGACCCGACCACGGCGGCGTCCGGGACCGTTTATCCCTGGCGCCGCTTTCTTGTGCCGGTACGTATCCACGGAGATTGCCGCACCCTTTGGCCGGAGCTTTACATGACCGCCTGTGCGAAAAGGAAGTTTTTCTTATTATAAGATTCATAGGAAGGAATTCCCACCGCTACTTTGAAGTATATTGACCGGAGTCCATTTAACTTGAAAGGAGTCAGACTATGCGCACGAAACAGTACCGTTGGTTCCTGGTAATGTGTCTCGTGCTGGCGGCGTCGGCGGTCGCGGCGGCCGAGACGACGATCGTTTTCTGGCACTGGGACCGGGCAGACCGGCACGAAAAGATCCGGCCTTTGATCGATCGCTTCGAGGAGGAGACGGGCATTCGGGTGGAGGCGCAGATGTATCCATGGGCGGAGCTCGCCGAAAAGCTGATCGTCGGCGTCGCCGGCGGTGTGGCGCCGGACGTCGTGGCCGTCAGCTTCGACCGTAGCGCGCCCCTTGTTTTCCAAGGAATTTATACCGATTTGCGACCCTTTATCGAGAAGGAGACCGAGTACGACTTCGACGACTTGCTTCCCAACGCGCTGGAGCTGTGGCGCACCGCCGACGGCATGCAGTTCGCCTTTCCTTACGATCTCGACCTGATCGGCCTTTTCTACAACAAGACCATCTTCGACACCGCGGGTATTCCGTATCCCGATGAGTCCACCACCTGGGCGCAGACCCTGGAGTGGGCCCGGCGCTTTACCGTCGACCGAAACGGCGATGGCCTTCCCGACCAGTACGGCATCGCCAACGGTCACATCGCACTCGACACCTTCGTCTGGGCCTTCGGCGGGGAACTCGTGACGTCCGATTTGCGGACGCATGCCCTTGGCACCCCTGAAGCCAGGATGGGCCTGGAGATGTGGCACGACATCAGCCAGCCCGACGCCAACATGGCTTGGGGCGATGCCACCCGCTTCGGCTATCCGCACCCGCCCGCGGCCTTCGCCGGGGGACTCATCGCGATGTACCCCATCGGCGCCTATGCGCCGAGCGCCTTCTGGCGTGACCCCGATACGGGCGAATGGTTCGTCGACTTCGACATGACGCTCGTTCCGATGGGCGCCGACGGCCTGCGGGCTTTGCCGATGAACGGCCAGGGCATGGCCATCGTGAGCTCGTCGCAGAATAAAGAAGCGGCGTGGGAGTTCATCAAATTCCTCGCCTCCCACGACGTGCAGGTCGTCTCGGGCCGCGACCTGGGCCAGTTCCCGGTCCTGCGTTCCGTCGCAGTCTCTGACGCGTTCATCGTGCCGGGCGAACCGCCAGCCAACAAGATCGCCGCCGTTCAGTCGAGCATGTACGCACGCTTCCACCCCGTTTTGCCCAACTGGGATCGGGCCTGGCAAACGATGCGCACGACCATCGCGCAGTACGTGAACAATGCGATGTCGCTCTCAAATGCGATACAGACCCTCGATGAAGTGATTCCGGCCATACTGAATCCGTAGCCGGAAAACAGCAAGGCCGGCCCCAGCGCGGCCGCCCAACGACAAAAACCCCCGTCACGAAATTCCTCTCGTGACGGGGGTTGTCTTTGGAGCCCACAACCGGACTCGAACCGGTGACCTCGTCCTTACCAAGGACGCGCTCTACCTCCTGAGCTATGTGGGCAAATGCCGCCTCGTTGGGAGGCGGCTTCTGGTTGCGGGGGCCGGATTCGAACCGACAACCTTCGGGTTATGAGCCCGACGAGCTACCAGACTGCTCCACCCCGCGGCGATTGAATTGTAATGCTGGTGGAGGGGGTAGGATTCGAACCTACGAAGGCTGCGCCAACAGATTTACAGTCTGCCCCGTTTGACCGCTTCGGTACCCCTCCACGGAATCGCACCGGCCTATTTCCTAAGGCCTGACGCACCTGTTATTATATCGTGCGTCGTGCCCCTTTGTCAAGCTGGCCTTGGCGGGCAGATCGTGGCGCGTCGGCCAACCCGCCGCCTCCGGCGCGTGGAGCCAGCGAGGGGACTCGAACCCCTGACCTACTGCTTACAAGGCAGTTGCTCTACCAACTGAGCTACGCTGGCATGGCTCCAGCACGCCGCATTATATCACACGCTAAAAACCCGTGTCAATGTCCGCTTCTTTACGCACGCTGCATCTCGGCTTCGCGCTTTTCCAGGTACCGCTCGAGCTTCCTCTTCACCCTTTGGAGGGCGTTGTCGATCGATTTTACATGCCGTGAGAGGGCGTCCGCGATCTCCTGATATGACTTGCCTTCAAGATAATACATGAGTACGTTCCACTCGAGCTCGCTCAGGAACTCGGCCATCTTGCTTTCGATATCCGCAAACTCCTCCCGGCTGATGACGAGCTCCTCCGGATCGGTGACTTTACTGCCCGGCAGGACGTCCATCAACGTGCGGTCCGACTCCTCGTCATAAATAGGCCGGTTTAGGGAAACATAAGAGTTGAGCGGTATGTGCTTCTGCCGTGTGGCCGTCTTGATCGCCGTGATAATTTGACGGGTGATGCAAAGCTCCGCGAAGGCACGGAACGAAGCGAGCTTGTCCGCCCGAAAGTCCCGGATGGCCTTGTAAAGTCCGATCATGCCTTCTTGGATGATGTCCTCGCGATCGGCACCGATCAGAAAGTAGGAACGAGCTTTGGCCCGGACGAAGTTCTTGTACTTGTAGATGAGGTACTCCAAAGCAACCTCGTCGCCGCCCTTGGCATGAGCCACGACCTCTTCGTCGTCAAGGTCTTCGTACTGTGCATAAAGGTCGCGTTCAAGATATACGCCCATTCACATCGCCTCCGCGAGGTAGTTTGGAGCTGCAACTATGGAAAAAGCACTCGCTGCGGGACGCTACACCTCCGTCGGTGAGCGGCAGACTGCGTGTGCCGTGGGATCACATCGGCGACCGGCCATGTGCAAAGAAAAAACGTGCGGGCCGGCCGAACGTGGAATCGAACGAATGAAACACGGGGCAACGTGGTAGCGCGCGGATGCGGGTGTCGACTTGGCCGCACGTATATGTCGTGTCGAATTTCGTTGCGGGAAACATGGCATACCCCGGTGTCGATCTATACTGGACTCCATTTAACAGGGTTGTCCCAGAAAACCCTGCGTTCATTATATCGTAGGGCCAGAAGTGCGTCAAGGAAGAAGGACTTGCCTAGAGCCCATGAATACTGGGTTTGCGGGGATCCTTGGGGAATAATCTTCGGCCTTTGGCCCGGCTGCCGGTTCACCTTGTAACAATTTGCAACCGAAGCTACGCTACATTGCCTTACACAATCCGAGATCTGCTTCGGGCTACTTCGTACATGAGCAGGGCGCCTGCGACCGATGCGTTGAGCGAGTTGATCCGCCCCCACATGGGAACGTATACCCGGCTGTCGCACCTTTCCGCTACGAGCCGGCTCAGTCCCCTGCCTTCGGCACCGATCACGAGCGCGACGGGGCCCCGCAGGTCGGCATCGAAAAGCGAGCGTTCCCCCTCCATGTGCGCGCCCACGACCCACAGGCCGCGCTCCTTCAAACGCTCCATCTCCTGTACCAAGTTGGTCACACGGGCTACGGGCATGTACTCGATCGCCCCGGCCGACGCTTTGCCCACTGCCGGGGTGACTCCTGCCGCCCGCCGGGTCGGAATGACGACGCCGTGCACGCCGGCACACTCCGCCGTGCGAATGAGGGAGCCCAAATTTTGCGGGTCTTCAATGTGGTCCAAGAGCAAAAGAAAAGGCTCTTCTCCCCTGGCCGCAGCGCGCTCCAATATCGCGTCCACCCCTACGTATTCATAGGGCGGAGCCGCGGCGGCCACGCCCTGATGCTCGTCGCCGCCGGTGAGAACGCTCAGCTGCTGCCTGTCCACTTCCGTCACCGGCACACCGATCTCCCGGGCTAGCTCAAGCAGGGTGGCCGCGTTCTTGTTCTGATCGGCCGCCAACCAAACTTGCTGCAGCCGGCGCCCGGCCCGCAGTGCCTCCAGCACGGGGTTCCAGCCTTCGATCAAACGGCTCCCCTGCGGCAGGCGCAGCTGCAGCGGTTCGCCGCTGCGCGGCCTGCGCTGCGCGCCCTCTCGCCGCCTCGAGACTCCCACTTCGGAACGCTTCCTACTCATGCTTCGGTCTCCCCTCTGGGAATGACGAGGTCGAGCAGGTGGACGAGCCGCTCCAGCCGTCCGGTGAGGAACAGATGGCCCAGGAGCGCTTCGAAGGCCGTGCTGTACCGGTACTCGTACAAACTCGCGCTTTTGGGCACCTGTGCCTTCGCGTTGCGGGCCCGGCGCACGAGTTCCCGCTCTTCTTCGGTCAAGCTCCCTTCGATGTCGGCGAGGGCCTGCGCCTGCGCCGCAGCCCGCACCTTGTCCCGGGCCCGCTCGTGCAGCTCGCCTACGGAAGCCCGGATGTGCGTCGCGAGGTATGCGCGCACCGCCAGCTCAAACACGGCATCGCCCACGTACGCCAAAACGAGCGGCGAATGCACGTCCGTCTCCCGCTGCGGCGGCAGCAAAGCACGCAGATGCCTTGTGAACGAATCGCTGCCGGTGTCAGTCATTACGTGCCTCCCGGTCGGGCGCGGACAGCTTCCAGCGCGTCCCTTGCGGCGTGTCTTCTAATATAATACCCAGCTCGGCTAGGCGGTCACGGATGGCGTCCGCCGTGTCGAATCTGCGCTCCCTGCGAGCCTCGCTGCGCAAATCGACCGCCAGCTGCACCAGGCCGCGCACAAGCTCCATGGCGGGCTGCTCTGCGGCCGGTGCGTGCCTGGCGAGTTCCAGCCCCAGCACGCCGGTCAATGCCTCCAAAGTGTGCAGGGCATGGCCCAAGGCACGCAGCATGTCCTGCGACGCGCCCGCCTGCGCCCTGTGTGCCGCGGCGTTCACCTGGCGTGTCAAATCGTAGATCGCGGCCAGGGCCACCGCCGTATTGATGTCGTCGTCCATGCCACGCACGAACTCGTCCACGGCGTCTTGACTGGCCTGGACTAAACGACTTGCCTCTTCGTCCGCCACCGGCTCCTTCAATTCGCCGACGTACTCCTCGGGGACCAGTTCCCGCAAGAGCTCGGCGGCGTCGACCAAACGATTATACCCCCGCTCCGTCGCCTCCATTACCTCTTCATTGAACTCGATGGGCGAGCGGTAATGCTTCGAGACGAGGAAGAGCCGCACTACCTGGGGTGAATACTTCTTAAACAGCTCGCGCACGGTGAAGAAGTTGCCCGCCGACTTGGCCATCTTCTCGCCGTCGACGTTGATATACCCGTTGTGCACCCAGTAGCGGACGAACTTCTTTCCCGTCGCCGCTTCACTTTGGGCGATCTCGTTTTCGTGGTGCGGAAAAACGAGATCGGCGCCGCCCGTGTGGATGTCGAAGGGTTGGCCTAGGTAATGGGTGGACATGACCGAGCACTCGATATGCCAGCCCGGACGTCCCGGACCCCACGGACTGTCCCACGCCGGCTCGCCGGGTTTGGCCGCCTTCCACAATGCGAAGTCCGCCGGGTGCCGCTTTTCTTCATCTACTTCGACCCGGGCCCCGGCGACGAGGGCATCGAGGCTTTGCCCCGACAGCGCGCCGTAATCGGAATGGGATTCGACGGCGAAATAGACGTTGGCGCCCACCGCGTAGGCATGTCCCCGCTCGATGAGCCGCTCGATCATGTCGATGATGCCCGGGATGTGCTCCGACGCCTTCGGCATCACCGTCGGAGTCTGGCAGCCTAGGCGCTCGATGTCTTCCAAATATGCCTCGGTGTAGCGATCGACGATCACCTGAAACGGCACGCCTTCCTCCGCTGCCTTGGCGATGATCTTGTCTTCGATGTCGGTGATGTTCTGCACGTGGGTGACTTTATAGCCCCGCCATTGCAGGTACCGCTTGATGACGTCGGGCACTACGAACGCACGGGCGTTGCCCAGGTGGATGTAATCGTAGACCGTAGGGCCGCACGTGTACATCCGCACATGCCCGGGTTCATAAGGCTCGAAGGGTTCTTTCTTCCCGCTCATGGTGTTGTAAAGCTGAAGCGACAAACGTATCTCCCCCGTCAATTCTCAACCATGGTGCACTCTGCGTCCTCAGCGCTTTTCTCCAACTGCCGGACGCGCTCCTCCAACTCGGCGATGCGCGACTGCATCTGGCGCAGCACACGCTCCAACGGATCGGGCATGTTCGCGTGGTCGAGCTCGTCGACGCGCCGGCCGTTCTCCTTTACTACCCGTCCCGGAACCCCGACGACCGTAGAGTTGGGCGGCACTTCACGCAGCACTACCGCACCCGCTCCGATTTTCGCATGATCGCCGACCTTGAAGGAACCGAGCACCTTCGCCCCGGCCGCGATGACGACGTGATCGCCGATGGTCGGGTGGCGCTTGCCCTTCTCCTTGCCGCTGCCGCCGAGGACGACGCCTTGGTATAGTGTGACGTAGTTTCCCACTTCGGCAGTCTCGCCGATCACCACGCCCATACCGTGGTCGATGAAAACGCCTTCACCGATGCGCGCTCCCGGGTGGATCTCGATCCCCGTAAGAAAGCGGTTGATGTGGGAGATGAGACGGGCGATGAGAAAGAGCCTCTTTTTGTAAAACCAGTGTGCAATCCGGTGCATCCACAGAGCGTGCAAGCCCGGATAGCAAAGCAGCACTTCGAGAACGCTCCGCGCGGCCGGATCCCTTTCGAATACAGCCTCGATATCTTTACGGAGGGTGCGAAACATTTGCGTCACCTCTTCCGCTCTGTTCTTTCTGCCTTTCCGTCCTTACGGCCTCGGCCGGTGCGCGCCGCCGATTGAAAAAGCTCCCGCCCACAGCCCATCGGCTGCAGGGACGGGAGCCGTACGACTCGCGCGTTTCCACCCTGCTTGGGACACGAAGGTCCCCAACTCTGTCGGAAGCAGGCGGCAGCCTAGGGCCGCCGGAGCCTCTTCCTACGCTGTAACGGGCGCTCCCGGCTCGCTCGGCCTACTAAAACGCGGCCCATGCGACGGCATGCGGCAGCGCTCTTTCAGCCTGCAGTTCCAGGGTGCATATCTCTGCCCCGCGGATCCGGGTTGCTCTCAGCCGCCGACAACCCTCTCTGTCGGGCGCGTAAGCAGAGCCTCTCCCTGTCATCACTGTTGGTCATCGTGGATTTGGCTTCATTTCGGCTTCATTATAATGATGGTGCCCTGGAGGTGTCAATGTGTGGGGTGGTTGATCCGCCGTGGGCCGGGCGCTCGTGCCGCGACGCCTCCTTTTTCGAGCCGGCGACTGGCTCTCCGGCGAGTCCGTCTCCCGCGGCTACGCCTGCTTCGCCGGCGCGGCCGCTGTCACCTGCGCCGGCGACGTTTGTGGGCCGTTGCGTAAGTGACCGCGATCCGCCGCCGCATCCACCAGGCCAGGACGAGCAGGGGCGGAGTGATCAGGTGGGTCAGCGTGAACAAGCCGATGCCGTACGTCTCGTTCAAATAGACGGGCCAGTAAAGGGGGTTTTCGCGCACCGTCTCCTCGATGAGGCCCCGGAATAGGCTGTAGTACAAAATAAACGACCACGACAGATACCCCTCGGGCGGCCGGCGGCGCGCGATGACGTTGTGAATGATGAGCAATACGAGCCCGAGAAACGAAGCGTAAATCTGCGCGGGATGGCGGTCGAGGCCGATTTCCGTCGTGCGGCCGAGCACCTCGCCGTTAATCAAATTGCCGATGCGGACGAGGATGATCCCCACGCAAACGCCGGGAACGATGAGGTCGAAGAGCTGCCCGACCCGCTTGCCCTTGGCGCGGATGTAAAGCCAGCCCGGAATCGCGCCGCCGATCATGCCACCGTGAAAGGAAAGGCCGCCTTGGCGGATGCGCAAGATGTTGATCGGCTCCACCGCGTAGTCGGACCAGTTGGTGAGCACGTATACGAGCCGCGCCCCGATCACGCCGCCGATCACCATGATAAAGGCCAGATTGTACAGGAAGTCTTCGTCGTGGCCGAGCCGCAGCGCGTCGCGCCGGAAATAATAGAAGCCGACGAGGATCGAGACGGCCATAAAGATTCCGTACCAATGCACCGCTACGGGTCCGAGTGTAAACGCGATTGGGTCGAGGTTGAGATCCATGGTCCTACGCCCCCGGTCTGGGATATGATGCCGCATGAGACTGGCGCGGCTTCTTCCCCGGCCGCTGGCGACCGGAGGGCAGTCTGCCCCGTGGGAAAGGACAGGTGCCTCGTCTATCTTTCAACTTCTTCCCTAGCCTCTCCTCCTTGCACGCCCGGCGCGGCAATGGTATGCTGAGGTTGAGAAAAACTTCACAACCCACCTTCGGGGCAGGGTGAGTTCCGCCCGTTTCCGATGAACAGGCCGGAACAATTCCCGACCGGTGGTGATGCGGACCGCACGCCGGTTCCGCTAAGCCCACGAGTCGCAAACGCGACACGATCTGGTGTGAATCCAGAGCCGACGGTATAGTCCGGATGGGAGAAGGTGCTACTCCTGGCAGTGCGCCCGCAGGGTGCTCTGATTCGCTGCGCCCCGAAGATGACGGATTCGGGGTGTTTTTGTTGTCCCAAGGCGTGCCGCAACAGTGGACCGCAGAAGACCGGAAGTACATGGAGGAAGCCCTGCGCCTGGCCAGGCTGGGCCTCGGTACGGCATCGCCCAACCCGATGGTCGGCGCCGTCGTCGTGAATGAAGGGCGCATCGTGGGCACGGGCTACCACGAGCGTCCGGGCCGCCCTCATGCCGAGGCGGTCGCGCTCGAGGCCGCCGGCGAAAAGGCCCGGGGCGCCACCTTGTACGTCACGCTCGAGCCGTGCAGCCACTACGGGCGTACGCCCCCTTGCGCCGATCTGATCATTCAACGGGGCGTGCGGCGGGTCGTCGCGGCGATGGAGGATCCGAACCCTCTCGTCGCAGGGCGGGGCTTCGCCCGCCTGCGGGATGCGGGCGTCGACGTATCCGTGGGGCTTTTGCAGGACGCCGCGGCCGAGCTGAACGAAGCCTTCATCACGTACATCACGAAGCGGCGTCCGTTCATTCATCTGAAAACCGCCATGAGCCTCGACGGGAAGATCGCCTGCCACACGGGCGCCTCGCAGTGGATCACGGGTCCTTTGGCCCGGCAGGAAGTGCACCGCCTGCGCTCCGTGCACGACGGCATCATGGTCGGCATCGGCACCGTGCTGGCCGACGACCCGCGGCTCACGGTGCGCCTCGATCCCGAAAACCCGCCGGAAGGACCGTACACTCACCTCCATCCCATCCGCATCGTCGTCGACTCCAAGGGCCGGCTCCCCCTTTCCGCGCGGGTACTGGAAGGTGCGGGCGAACAGACCGAGGTCATCGTGGCCACGACCGCGGCCGCGCCCGCCTCCTTCGTACAGGCACTCCGCGACCGGGGCGTGAGAGTTTGGCAAGGCGACGCGGCAAACGGGCGGGTCGATCTTCAGGCGCTGCTCGAGGATCTCGCGGAGTTCGGCATCGGAAGCATTTTGGTCGAGGCCGGCCCCACGCTCGCCGGCGCCCTCTTTGATTTAGATCTCGTCGACAGAGTGACGACTTTTATCGCCCCCCTGATCATCGGAGGAGAGAAAGCCCCCACGTCGGTCGGCGGTGTGGGTGCGGCCCATCCCGACCAGGGCCGGCGGCTCGTCCGGGTGCAAACAAGGCAGTTTGGTCCGGACCTCATGATCACGGGCAGCGTGCAGAGGGAGGGAGCGCAATGTTCACCGGCATTGTCGAAGAAGTAGGACGGATCCTCTCGGTGCAAAGGCGTGCGCAGTCGGCCGTCCTTTCCATCCGCGGTCCCAAGGTCACATCGGACGTGGCCATCGGCGACTCGATCGCGGTAAACGGCGTCTGCCTTACGGTGACGAGTTTGCGGGGAGACACGTTCACGGCCGATGTGAGCGCCGAGACGCTGCGCCGCACGACGCTGGACCGGGCCACGAGCGGCACGTACGTCAACTTGGAGCGGGCCATGCGCATGGGCGACCGCTTCGGAGGCCACATCGTCCAAGGCCACGTCGATGCGGTAGGCACCGTGCGCAGCATCGTTCCGGAGGGCGAGTCCGTACGCTTCACCGTCGACGCGCCGCCGGAAGTGCTGCGTTACGTCATCGAAAAGGGTTCCATCGCGGTCGACGGGGTCAGCCTGACGGTCGCGGGACTGGACGAACGCGGCTTTTGGATCGCGCTCATACCCCAGACGATGAAAGACACCACGCTCGGCAAGATGCGTCCGGGCGCCCGGGTCAATTTGGAGGCCGACATGTTCGCCAAGTACGTGGAGCGGTTCCTGAGCCTTAAGGAAGGGGTGTCGCGCGCATGACGGAGTACAAGTTCAATACGGTGGAAGAAGCCATCGAAGCGATCCGGCGCGGCGAGATGATCATCGTGGTCGACGACGAAGACCGCGAAAACGAAGGCGACCTGGTCATGGCGGCCGAGAAGGTGACGCCCGAGGCGATTAACTTCATGGCTACCTACGGCAGAGGGCTCATCTGCGTGCCGATGACGAAGGAGCGCCTGGCGGAGCTGAAGATCCCGCTGATGACCGAGCACAACCGCGATCCTATGGGCACGGCGTTCACGGTGTCGGTCGATGCCAAGGAGACCACGACCGGGATCTCGGCCCACGAGCGGGCGCTGACGATACAGAGGCTGATCGATCCCAACACGAAGCCGAGCGACCTGCGGCGCCCGGGGCACGTGTTCCCCCTGCAGGCGGTGGAAGGCGGCGTGCTCATGCGGGCCGGACATACCGAAACGGCGGTCGATTTGGCCAGGCTGGCGGGGCTCACTCCGGCCGGCGTCATCTGCGAGATCATGCGGGAAGACGGTACCATGGCACGTACGCCCGAGCTCATGGAGTTTGCCCAGAAGCACAACATGAAAATCATCACGGTCGAGTCGCTCATCCGCTACCGCCGCCGGCATGAGATGCTGGTCGAGCGGGTGGTCGTGACCGAGATGCCGACCAAGTACGGGTATTTCAAAGCCTACGGTTACCGGCACAAACTGACCAAGGAAGGGGTCATCGCTCTAGTCAAGGGCGACGTGACAGGCAAGGAAGGCGTCTTGGTGCGCATGCACTCGGGCTGCGTGACCGGCGATATCTTGGGCTCGTTGCGCTGCGACTGCGGCGATCAGCTGGCCGCCGCGCTCACCCGCATCGAAAACGAAGGCCTGGGCGTTTTGGTGTACTTCCCCGACCACGAGGGCAGGGGAATCGGCCTCATCAACAAACTGAGGGCCTATGCCTTGCAGGACGAGGGATACGACACGCTGGAGGCCAATTTGAAGCTCGGGTTCCCCGCCGACCTGAGGGAATACGGCACGGGCGCGCAGATCCTCGCCGACCTGGGCCTTTCGACGATCCGCCTGCTCACCAACAACCCGAAGAAGATCGTCGGGCTGGAAGGATACGGGCTGCGCGTTCTGGAACAAGTGCCCATCGAGATTCCCGCGAACGAGCACAACGCCCGCTACCTGGCCACGAAAAAGCAGCGGATGGGACACCTTTTGCACGACGAGATTTTCCGGCTCAAGGGAAACAGATGAGGCAGGAGGAATAGCCCATGACTCCGGAGGAGGACATCTACATGACGAACGATATGCCCATCATCGGCGAAGTGCCGAAGACCATCGAGGGCGAGCTGTCGGCGGAAGGGTACCGTTTTTCCATCATCGTGGCGCGATTTAACAGTTTCATCACCTCGCGCCTTTTGGCTGGAGCTTTGGATGCCCTGCAGCGCCACGGCGCGAGCATGTCGCAGGTGGAAGTCATCTGGGTACCCGGCGCCTTCGAAATGCCGCTCGTCGCGCAGAAGGTGGCCGATCCCGATCGCACCGACGCGGTCATCTGCCTCGGCGCGATCATCCGGGGCGAGACGCCGCATTTCGATTACGTCGCGGCCGAAAACGCGAAGGGCATCGCCCAGGTGTCGCTGAGCTCCCGCATGCCGGTGATCTACGGTGTCATCACGGCCGACACGACCGAGCAGGCCATCGAACGGGCGGGGACGAAGGCCGGCAACAAGGGCTACGACGCCGCGGTCACCGCGATCGAGATGGTCAACCTGCTCGATCACCTTGAACCGTAACGACGCACCGGACTTCGATTCCTTCTTCGCGCCCGACGAAGCCCAGGCCCTCGGTCGTCGTCGCCTTGACGCTGACGGCTTCTACGTTCAACCGCAACGCCGCGGCGAGCCGCTCCCGCATCGCGGGAACGTAGGGGGCCAGCTTGGGTTTTTGGGCCGCGATCACTGCGTCCATTTGCACGGGGTGCCAGCCGTGTTGAGCGAGAAGGTCGACCACGGCCTTCAGAAGCTCGATGCTGTCGGCACCCTTGTATTTTGGATCGGTGTCGGGAAAATGCTGGCCGATGTCGCCCAGCGCTACCGCGCCGAGCAAAGCGTCGGTCACGGCATGGGCCAACACGTCGGCGTCGGAATGGCCGAGGAGACCGTGGGTATGGGGAACCGGGACGCCTCCCAAGATTAAGGGCTTGCCCTCCACGAGCCGGTGCACGTCGTAACCGATGCCTACCCGCAAGGTGGCCGTCTCCCCCTCTGCCTCCCGCTGCCAGACCCGGGCGAGCCGCAGATCGTCCGGCCGGGTCAGCTTGATGTTGCGCGGATCGCCTTCCACCACACGCACCGGCCGGCCCAAGGCTTCCACCATGCCGGCGTCGTCGGTAAACTGCGCGCCCCGCTCGGCGGCACGGCGGTGGGCCTCACGCAGCCAGTCTGCACGAAAAGCCTGGGGCGTCTGGATGGACCAAAGGCCGGTGCGGTCGACGGTTTCGACGATCACGCCGTCCCCGTCGGCCCGCTTGACCGTGTCGGCCACGGGCAGGCCCGCCGTCGCCGCGCCGAACCGCCGGGCCGCCTCCACCACGCGCTCGATGATTTGCTTCGTGACGAGCGGCCGCACCGCATCGTGCACGACGACGTACTCTGCCTCCTCGGGTACCGCTTCCAATCCCCGGCGCACCGACTCTTGCCGCGTCGCACCCCCCGCCACCACTTGCAGCGAGACGGAAAAGGGCAGCGCCTGCAGCCCCCGGGTTACCTCGCCGACGTCGGCCTCGGGCACGACGACGATAAGCCCTGCCAGCAGCCCGGGCTGCCACAGGGCTTTGAGCGTGGTGGTGAGGACCGTACCTGTACCGAAGGGCAGATACTGCTTCGACGGACCGGCCGCGTCGAGGCGCATGCGCGTGCCCGAGCCGGCGGCCGGTACGATGCCGTAAATCATGCAGCGACCTCCATGGGGGAAGCGGTCATTGCAGCGCTTCTACCATTTGCTCGACGTCCTTGGGCTTGCCGAATATCATGCGGCCGGCTGAAGTCTGCAGGACGCTCGTTACAACGACGGTGATGGTGCGCCCCATATAGCGCTTGCCGTTGTCGACGACGATCATCGTGCCGTCGTCGAGGTAGCCCACACCCTGCCCCAGCTCTTTCCCTTCTTTGATCACCTGAACCTCCATCTCTTCGCCAGGCAACACGACGGGTTTGACGGCGTTGGCCAATTCGTTGATGTTCAGGACCGACACGCCCTGCAAGCCCGCCACCTTGTTCAGGTTGTAGTCATTCGTGAGGACCTTGACGCCGAGCTCTTGAGCGAGGCGGATCAGCTTCGTGTCTACCTCCGCTACGTCTTCGAAGTCGTCGCTGATGACTTCGACCGCCACGTTCGGCAGTTCCTGCAGCTGAGCCAAGATGTCGAGCCCTCGCCGGCCCCTGTTGCGGCGCAGCGGGTCCGACGAGTCGGCAATGTGTTGCAATTCCTCGAGGACGAACGTGGGAACGAGCAGCGCGCCCTCAATGAAGCCGGAACGGCATATGTCGACGATGCGCCCGTCGATGATCACGCTCGTGTCGAGGAGCTTGCGCCCGCCCGGGACAGAGTTCGCTTCGTCCTTCTTCTCGCTTTTTCCTGCCCGCTCAAAGATGGCCATCAGCTCCTCGCGCCTGCGCACCGCCACGACCGAACCGATGTACCCGGCAAACAGTGTGATAAGAAAGGGCAGAAACGAACCGACGATGGGCAAGTTGCGAGGCAGGGAAAACGTGGCCAACGCTCCGATGAGCATGCCGACGATCAAGCCGCACGCGCCCGCCACCGCATCGGGCGTCGGCACGCGTTGCAGCATGGTCACGATGTAATCGGACCCTCTTTTGAGGACCAAGATGATGAGCGGCGCGATGAGCCAGCCGAGAATGCCTGCAAGCACGGGTGCCACTATAAGGTAATGCAGGCGAATAGGGTGAGACCCTGCATCAAACCAATTGTGTACGATGAATACTGAGTGGTACCCGGCAAGTGCGGCGATTCCGGCGATGACGAGGCGCGCGAGGTTCCTTAGCACGTGTTTCACCACCTAGAAGGGCATGGTGATGGATCGCCGCTCTGGCGGCCCTGCTTTGCCGGGCAAAGGGACCATCAGCCCAGTAGGCGTGAGAGAGTTTCTTCGACGGCCTCTTCGGTAGTATCTTGGGCCAGAACCAGTTCACTCACGAGGATCTGCCGTGCCGTATCGAGCATTTTGCGTTCGCCCGTGGACAGACCCTTTTCTCGGTCGCGAATCGACAGGTTGCGGACGACTTCGGCGACCTCGAAGATGTCTCCGCTCTTGATCTTATCCATATTTGCACGGTAACGACGGTTCCAGTTTTGGGACATTTTGGTCTTCTCGCCTTTGAGGATGTGGTAGACCTTTTCCACTTCCTCGGCGTCTATCACCTGGCGGAGTCCTATCTCCTCCACGTTGTTCAGCGGGATCATGACCTTCATGTCACCGATGGGGAGGCGCATGACGTAGTACTGTTGCTTTTCGCCCAGTACCTCCTGTGTCTCTACGGCCTCAATAATGCCGGCACCGTGCATCGGATAGACAACCCTGTCTCCGATGTTGAACATGCGACAGTTACCTCCCACAATTTTCCGTTTCCTTTGCATCTCACCCTCGAATGCCCGCCGCATCTATTTTACCACATTGGCGATCGATATGTAAGGGAACGGCCTTGAGCGCCCGTCCCGGGCCGCTCTTGACAACCGAAAATTCCCGCCCGTATAATGGGGACGCGACGTTTCACCCACCTCATCGCCTCTCCCTCGCCGCCAATCCCCGCTAAGGAGTGTGGTACCCGTGAGCTCGAGCACCCGCGACACCCGCGACGTCGACCATCAACTCGACAACCGGTACAGCACGTTCCAGGAAGCCGCCTCAGAGTACTTGATCCGCCACCGCAGCATCATCGACGTGCTCTCGAAGATTCAGGAATCATCTGCACGGGTTAATCGCTCGGTCGTAAAGGCTGTCACAAGCTGCGGCTGCATTAGCGTGAACGCTTCCAGGCAAGAGCTCCCGAGCGACATTACGTACTGGGAAATGAAAAATTATATGTCGACGCATCTCGACGGAGAAATGTGCGAACAGTGCAAAGAGGTGCTGGAGCTCGAGCTGGGGCGCACTTTGTTTTACTTGGCGGCACTATGCGACCTGTTCTCGCTCAAGTTCGACGAGGTAATTGAAGCCGAACGCAAACGCGTCACGGCGCTGGGCATGTTCAATCTAACGTGATGTTTCGGCCGGGGGCGTCCACCACAAGTTGGACGTCTTTTTGTGTACGACACCGCGGGACGCTTGCGCCTACACGTGACGGTCGAGCAGTACGTGTTCGCGCAGGCGTCTCAGTCCGTCTTTGATGGCGTGGGCGCGGACCTCGCCGATCCCTTCCACCTGGTCTAGTTCTGTAATGGATGCTTCGTCGATGCTGGGAAACCGCTTGAAAGACTGCACCAAGTTCTCGATTACCGTGGCGGGCAGACGCGGGATCTTACTCAGCATGCGATAACCGCGCGGGGTGACCGGCGCGTCCAGGTTCGCGGCCTGTGCACCGTACCCCAGGGCGCGGGCGATCAAAGTCAGATCCAAAAGCTCCTCCGAGCTCCACGACTCGAGCGTCTGCAGCACGTTTTCCGGCGTCTCGACACCCTCCACGTAATAATCCTTTACGACCAAATCTCCCTGGTCCTTCACGTCCACGAGCAACTCTTCCAGCTGCATGTTGACGAGACGGCCCTCGGTGCCCAGTTCCGCCACGTACCGTTCGATCTCACGCACGATCCGGGCGACCATCTGGGAGCGCTGGATGCAGATGGTGACGTCGTACAACGTGGCCAGGTCCTCAAACTCGAGGGCACTCAAGTTGTTCAGCACCTGCTGCAACACGGCCTTATACTTCTCGAGGGTCGACAGCGCCTGATTGGCCTTGGCCAAGACCACGCTGACGTCGCGGAGCATATAGCGGAACGAGCCCTTGTAGACGGTGATCACGTTGCGGCGCTGCGAGATGGAGATGACGAGCGCGCCCGTTTGCCTGGCCACACGCTCGGCCGTGCGGTGCCGGGTGCCGGTCTCAACCGTAGGGATGAGCGGGTTCGGCGTCAGCTGCGTGTTGGCGTAGAGGATGCGCTTTGCGTCGGAGGAAAGAATGATGGCTCCGTCCATTTTGGCCAGTTCGTACAGGGCGGCGGGATTCAGCTCAGCGTCGATACGGAATCCGCCGTTTACGAGGCTCATGACCTCTTCGCTGTCCCCGATGACGATCAAAGCCCCGGTGCGCGCCCGCAGAATGCTCTCGAGGCCTTCGTGCAGCGGCGTTCCCGGAGAAACCATGCGCAAGGTCTTGTAGAAGAGCTCGTCGGATACGCGGTCTTCACGCACAGGCATCCCCTCACTCCGTGGCGTATGCACATTTCTTACGCGGACATCGCGGCCGCCAGTGCTTCGGCGACGGTCGTGACCGGAACGAGCTGCAAGCGCTCCGGCACCTTCAAGCCCCTGGCGTTCCCAGCCGGAAGCAGGCAGCGCCGAAAGCCGAGCCGTACGGCCTCGAGTGCCCGAGCTTCGGCGTATGAGACGGCCCGCACCTCGCCGGCCAGGCCGATCTCGCCGAAGATCACCGTTTCGGGATCGACCGGCCTGCCCCGCAGTGCGGACGCGATGGCCACCGCAATACCTAAATCGGCAGCAGGCTCTTCGAGCCGCATACCTCCGGCCACGTTTAAGTACACGTCGTGCGTGTGCAGCTCGAGGCCGTTGCGGCGTTCGAGGACCGCAAGTACGATGCTGGTGCGGCTGTAATCGACGCCGGAAACTTGCCGGCGGGGAGTCCCACCGAAGGGCGCCGGTCCGACCAAGGCCTGAATCTCGACGAGCAGTGCGCGGGAGCCTTCCTGGCTGGACACCACCACCGACCCCGGACTGCCCACGGGACGCTCCGCCAGGAGGGCCCCGGAAGGATCTGCGATGGGCAAAAGACCCGCTTCGGTCATTTCGAAAAGGCCCAGTTCGCTGGTGGCGCCGAACCGGTTCTTTACGGTGCGCAGCAGGCGATGTTGCGTATACCGCTCGCCGTCGAACTGCAAGACCACGTCGACGATATGCTCGAGCACCTTCGGTCCGGCCAAGCCGCCTTGCTTCGTAACATGGCCCACGAGGAACATGGGGATGCCCTTTTCTTTCGCCACGCGCTGGAACACTGCCGCAGCCTCGCGCACCTGAGTCAGACTGCCCGGCAGCCCGTCGATATCAGCCGAAGCCATGGTCTGAATGGAATCGACGATCACAAGCTGCGGGCCGATCCGCTCGATCTGGTGCAGGACGTGCGAGACGTCCGTCTCGCCCGCGATGAAAATGCGCTCCGACAGCGCTTTGAGTCGCTCTGCGCGCAACCGGACTTGAGCGGGCGATTCTTCGCCCGAGACGTATAGAACCGGACCGTACATTTCGGCATAGCGGTGGGCCACTTGCAGGAGAAGCGTAGACTTGCCGATGCCGGGCTCGCCGCCGAGCAGCATGACCGCGCCCGGCAGAATGCCCCCGCCCAGCACCCTGTCGAATTCGGAAAGGTGAATCGGCCTGCGGGCCCCCGTGTCGGTGGTCACATGGGCTAACGCGACGGGCTCGGAGGCCGGCTGCTGCAGGCCGGAGCTGGCCGTCTGGCGCGGCGCGATGTGGACCTCGACCAATGAGTTCCAAGTGCCACAGGCAGCGCAGCGGCCGGCCCATTTCGGATAATCGGCGCCGCACTCCTGGCAGACGTACTGGGTCTTTCGCTTCGCACGCGCCATAGGTTATAATTCGCTCCGGTCCCGAAAAGATGTTCCGCCGCTAACAATTATAGCAATCACTATGCCCGAGCACAACGCGAGGAAGCGGAGCCCGGGCGGTGCCGGCGCTCATCCTACCGGGACGGTCTGCCGGACATCGTCCCGCACATCCCACCGGGGGCACTTGTGGCCCCAACGGGCGAGCACTCGATCGCCGCAGCGGATTTCGATTACTTCGCAGCAGTTCGGGCAATGGGAGCATTCGAAGCTCGACGCATAGTAGTCGCGCATCGTGCCGTCGAAGCCGAGGAACCGGGTAGCCGCGGGTTCTCCCTTCGCACGGCGCCGCTCCATCTCTTCCTTGGCCAATATGGCGGCTCCTACGGCGCCCATGCAATCGTGGTACGGAGGTACGGTTACAGGCTGGTCTAACGCCTCCTCGAAGGCCTTGCGGATGCCCGCGTTACCCGCTACGCCGCCTTGAAACGCAATGGGTGCGAGGAGCTGTTTTCCCCGGCCCACGTTGTTCAAGTAATTGCGCACCAGTGCCTGGCACAGACCGTACAGAATGTCTTCGCGGCGGTAGCCTAGCTGCTGTTTGTGGATCATGTCCGACTCGGCGAAAACCGTGCACCGCCCCGCGATCCGCACGGGTGCGGTGGACTTTAGGGCCACCTCGCCGAACTCTTCGATGGGAATGCCGAGCCGCGCGGCCTGCTGGTCCAGAAATGAGCCGGTTCCCGCCGCGCACACAGTGTTCATGGCGAAGTCGGCCACCACGCCGTCGCGGATCAAGATCAGCTTCGAGTCTTGGCCGCCGATCTCGATGACCGTCTGTACGCCGGGCACGAGCTCGCTTGCGGCCACCGCGTGGGCGGTGATCTCGTTTTTCACTACGTCGGCGCCGATGATGACCGCTGCCAGATGGCGGCCGCTGCCCGTCGTCCCGACGCCGAGCACCTTGAAACCGGACGGCAGGGCGGCTTGCATTTGCTTTAGCCCCTCCTGCACCGCCCGGATCGGTTCGCCTTTGGTGCGCAAGTAGACAGCCTCGATCGGTTTCCCTTCTGCGTCGACGGCCACTACGTTGGTCGAGACCGAGCCGACGTCCAAGCCTAGGTAACCTGCCTTCGTCCCGCTGTTTACCCCATCGCTCCCACAGCCTCCTGACTGCGGCGCCTCTCCCGCCGGCGGACCAAGAGATCTACAAAGGCTTCCAACCGCGTCCGTAGCCCCGCCTCGCCCGTCTGCTCGTCGAAGAAGAACGTGATGACCGGAATGTCTTCAGCCTTGCTTACGGCAGGCAATATCGAGCACGCGACGATCTCGGGAATGCACGTGAAAGGCGCCATCTGAATCACACCGTCCAAACCTTGCCGGGCGTAAAGAACCGTATGGCCGACCGTGTCCTGGCCGTGGCCGCCGATCATTTCGTCGAGGTACGGCGCCGCCGCATCCCGCGCCGTTTGGTTGTCGCCTTCCCGCACGACGTTCTCTTCCGTCCAGTTCGTCAAGAAGATCGAGCGATGCACCTCGACTCCCAGCTCACCCAAAATCCTTTCTATGTTGAGGTTCGACGCCGGCTCCAAGAGCACGTAGATCTCGCCGACGATGCCGACGCGCACCGGATCCCGGGAAGAGTCGATCGGCACGGCACCCATCGCGTCCAGGACTTCGTCCACCGCCTTAGCCGCTTCCCGTCGCGTCGGCGCCTCGGCGATGGTCCGCACGCCGCGTCGAAATATCCGGTCAGCGCCGCCGAACCGCACCTCCCGGGGGCGAATGCGCAGGAGCTCCCTTTGGACCCGGTCGATGCCCTGAATCTTTTGCCAGCAAAGCAGCGCTTCGCTTGCCAGCCGCCATGGGGGCAGGCGTTTCGCGTTCAAACGGTGGATTGCCCGCAGAAGCCGTGCGGGATGGCGACGCAGCGGTTCCAGGACGATCATTTCGAACTCGTACCCTAGGCTGCGCAATATCTCGCGCTGTACCGTCGCATACAGCCCCGCACGGCAAGGTCCTACGCCGCCCGTCGTGACGATGAGGTCGGCGCCCTCCTCCAGCGCTTCGATGTAAGTGCCGAGGCAAATCTTCAAGGGCAGGCACGCGAACTCGGGTCCGTGGACGGTGCCGTACGAAAGAGTCTGCCGGGTGGGCGGCTTGGGCACTACCACGTCGTGGCCGAGCCGTGTCAGAAGGTCGGCGAAAACCCGCGTGTACGGTCCGAGGTGAGGAAACGTCGCCTTGGCGATAGCCTTTGCACCCCTTTACTGCGCCCGGCCGGTGACCGGGCCGCCCGGTGTTGCCGCCGCTTCGGCCAGGGCCTGTTTGCG
>JAAYLA010000030.1 GCA_012522135.1 Bacillota bacterium
CGTACAGGCCGCCGATGACGCTCTGACCGGCAGCGAGGAGCGCCTCGTGGAACACGCCGAGCACGTGCGGACGTTCCACCGGCGTAGCGTTGCGAATCGGGCGGGAAGGATCGCTGAAACGGATGAAACTCTTAACGGGTGAGCCCTTCTTCTCCGAACCGTAAGAGGCGAAGTTCGATCCGTTGAAACCGGCGTACAGCACTCCGGCTTCGGCGATGATCTTACCGGCCACGTTCGCCCCCAATCCGCCGATCGATTCCAGGCGGATCTCAAAGAAGCCCTCACTGTTGGTGACAGGCAACTTCTGCTTGGACATAGGAACATGCTCCTTCCGTCTCTCCGGCGTCCTGGAGCCCGCTGGCGCCAAAATGCCGACAGGTTCCCTGATTAGACCGTACCTTAAACTCTCTCCGATGCAGTAGAGGCGATTGTCCCCGCGTCTAGGGCAAAAGATCACCCGTATCTCGGGCGCGATCCCCTTGGTGACAGCGGTAACCATCGAAGTTTACCGGTGGATGGCGATCGCCTCCTTGACCGCTCCTTCCCCGCATGCGGCAGCGGCGGAGACGCCCACCTGTTCGAGCAAGGCAGGAAGCCCGGCTGCATCGGGCCCGACGGGCCGCACGGCGCGCAGGCCGTTCAAGGCGACGAGCTGTGCAGCGATGCTCGGACCCCGCTCGGCCGGCGTGCGCGGGCCGAGGTAGATAACGAGCCCGCCCTCCGCGGCGAGCCGCCGGAGCGCAGCAGCTAGATTCCGCCGGCCGGCTCCGTCCCGGGCACCGAAGACGTCTTCCTTGATGCACGCTCTGTGGACATAAACTATGCCGGTTTGTCCCGGTCCAGGCTTCTTGCTCACGACGTGGTGGGTGTCGTCGTGGACCGTGTCGCGCACGGATTGGATCTCGAGCGTGCCGTAGTCAGATGCCAACGGTTCCTTATCGCCCGGCTGCAGATACCGGCCGTGCAGCAAGCGGTGCGCAACGAGTTCGTCCATGCCGACCGTGGCGATGCCTTGGCGGGAGGCCAGATCTTGCAAGTACGCCGCGTCTGCGACGCGCCCGCTTCGGTCGAGGACGCCGCAGAAGGCGCCCGCCGGCTTGAGGCCTGCCAGGCGCATCAGGTCGACCGCGGCCTCGGGCATCTCAGCCCGTCCGAGCACGCCGTGTTCGTGGGCCACGTACGGGAACAGGTGGCCGGGGCGGATGAAATCGTCGGCCGTCGCTTCTTCGGATGTGAGCAGTCGCAGCGTGACCGCCCGGTCGCCGGCGCTGATGCCCGTCGTGGTTCCGTGCTTAGCATCTATAGATATGGTAGAAACCGAGTGCAACGCAGCCCCTGCCGCGTCGGCGGTCTGGACCATCGGACTCAAATCGAGCCGTCGTGCAGTGGCGGCGTCGATACCTACGCATACTACGCCGCGCCCTTCGAGAGCCAGCAAGTTGACGCCGGCCGGCGTGGCATTTTCTGCAGCCAGGATGAGCGCTCCGCGCGTCGCGCCGGAATCGTCGCGCAACGTGAGCAGCACGGGCTGACCGGCTCGGAGCGCCTGGATGCATTTTTGGATGGAGGGTTTCATTGGCACTACCTCCCTCGGTGGAGTGCGAAACGCGAATCGGCGGGGCGGTGCCGGAAGTCGCACGAACGGCGCCGCCCGACCCGAGTGGCAACTCCCCTCTATGTGAATTCTGGCACGAAGTCTTCTCGCTTGCCTAGTGACAATGGCGGTTAAACCGATCAGGGCATCTGTCACCCGGGGTTTGTGAATTCATTCACTTAACTGAGCGACGAGAATCTGCGAGGATTTCGGTGAGAGAGGTCGGCGACGGAGGGAGCGCCCATTTTATGGAGGCGCTGCCGCTGTACCGACGTCAACGGAATCACCTTACGGAGGTGCCCACGGATGAAACGGACGAGAGGTTTGGGTGTTGTTGTTGCGACGGTAGCGTTGCTGTTGGCGGTGTCGTTTGCCGCCGGCGCGGCGAAGTACGAGGACGGAACGTACCTCGGGTTCTCGGATGCGGACCGCCGTGGCTACATGATGGCCATCGTCACGATCGAGAACGACCAGATCACCGCTGTAATCCTGCAAGAGATGCAGTACACCGGGTTGCCGAAGGATGAGTCCTATCCCTGGCCCCAGTTCCATGAGGCCATGCAGGTTCTGCCCCAGCGCTTTATCGAGGCCAACGGGCCGGACATCGACGGGTACACCGGCGCAACCGGTACCGTGAACAAGGCGAAGCAGGCCGTCGCCCGGGCCCTCGACAAGGCTTTGGTCGACAAGGGGCCGAGGAAGTACCAGGACGGCACGTTCTACGGCATCTCCACCGACCGTGAGCACAGCACGGGTGTAGCCTGGGTCACGATCGAAAACGACAAGATCGTGAAGGTCGAAGTTGACGAGTTCCTCGAAGACGGCAGCTGGAAGGATTGGCCGAACTACCCCTGGCCGCAGGCTTACGAGGCCATGGCCGTTTACGAGCAGCGGTTCGTCGAGGCCCAGGACTGGCAGATCGACACGATCAGCCAGGCTACCGGCTCCGGCATCAAGTACATGCAGGCCGTGCAGCAGGCCCTGGAGTACGCAAGGCGCCAGTAGGTTCGTAACCGTCCGGCACGTGGCGGGCCACGTGCCCGCCGCGCCGCCCGGATGCTGTGCGAGAAACGAACGGCGAGTGATTTTGTGAAGGGGGGAGCAAGATGCTCGGACTACGCAAGCGCCACGCAGGTGTGCGTCTGCCCAGTGCCAAGACCGTTGCGGACGTGGCGCTGACCGAGATTCCTGCCCCACAGAACGTTTACATTCCTTTACAGCAGCACATCGGTATCGCGGCCGAGCCTTGCGTCAAGCGGGGCGACCGGGTGTTGATGGGCGATCCTTTGAGCATGTCGGACCATCCGATGCAGGTGCCCGTGCACGCTTCGGTCTCCGGCAAGGTTCGCTCGATTACGGAGGGCGTTCTGCCGTCGGGTAGGTTGGGGACCATCGTGCACATTGAAAACGATGGATTGTACGAACGCCGGGAGACAAGCGGCCGACCAAGCCCCCACGATTATACGCCGGAGGAAATTCGCAAGGCGGTACACGAGGGCGGCGTCGTCGGCTTGGGCGGCGCTGCTTTTCCGACGAGCGTCAAACTGAATCCGAAAAAGAAGATCGACACGCTGCTGATCAACGGCTGCGAAGGTGAGCCGGTGCTCAGCGCCGACCACAGGGCCATCTTGGAACTGACCGATCTGATGCTCTACGGCATCCAGGCCATGCAAATCGCCACCGGCGCCGAGCGGGTGATCATCGCGCTCGAAGACCACGATCCCGACGGCGCGGAGCACCTGCGCAAAGAGGCCAAGGGCATCGCCGAGGTCGTCGTGGTGCCCGCAGTGTACCCCGTGAGCGGCGAGTACACCTTGATCAAGGCGGTGCTCGGACGCAGAATTCCGATCGGCGGCCTGCCTGCAGATGTCGGCGTCGTAGTTCAGAACGTCGAGACGGCCGTAGCGGTCGGCAGGGTGCTGCGGGACGGTTGGCCTTTGACCCGCCGCATCATCACGGTGGCCGGCGGCGACGTTGAAAGGCCCGGCAACTACTACGTGGCGCTCGGGACTACGATTGCGGACGTCCTCGAACACGTCGGATGCCCCACGCCGCGCCAGGTGCTCTTGGGCGGTCCGATGATGGGCCAAGCCGTGCCCAACCTGGACATTCCGGTGGTCAAGGGAACGTCCGGCATCATGGCTCTGTCGCCGGCAGAAATCGACGTACGCGAGCCCTTGCCTTGCGTGCGCTGTGGTCAGTGCATCGCGGTGTGCGACAAGGGACTCAGCCCGATGATGCTTCTGAAGTACATTCAAAACGGCGAGTGGGAGAAGGCCGAGGAGTGGGGCCTGCGTACCTGCATGGAGTGTGGCGCCTGCGCTTTCGTCTGCCCGTCGAACATTCCGCTCGTGCAGTGGTTCAAGTCGGGTAAGGCGACGCTCAGTGCGAAGGCGGCGCCGAATTCGAAGGGGAGCTGACGCTTATGTCCAATCAGACGACTCTACTCCTCTCACCGTCCCCGCACATGCACTCCGGCAAGACGACGCAGCTCGCCATGTGGGGTGTTTGTGCGTCGCTGTTGCCTGTGTTGGGTACCGCCGTATATCTCTTCGGCACTTATGTACTCATCCTTACCCTGGTGACTTGTATCGGCGCGGTGCTCGCAGAAGCGGCTTCCTTGGCTCTGCGCAAGAGGCCGTGGACGGGAGAGGTTTCATCGCTAGTGACGGGCTTGATTCTGGCCCTGACGCTGCCGCCCCACGCACCCCTTTGGGTTGGCTTTGTCGGCGGTGTCATCGCCATCGTCCTGGGCAAACAGGTATACGGCGGAACCGGCGCCAACCCCTTCAACCCCGCCGCGGTGGGCAGGGTGTTTCTGCTGGTCAGTTTTCCGGCCCAGCTCACCATGTGGACGGCACCTTTCGACGGCGTCAGCACGGCCACTCCCCTGGGCGGCGCCGAGGCGAGCCTGTGGACTTTGACCGTCGGTACACACGGCGGATCCATGGGAGAGACGTCGGCCATCGCGATACTTTGTGGCGCGGTCATCCTCTTTGCCATGAGGCTTATCGACTGGCAAGCGCCGGTAGGGACGGTCTTGGGAACGGCTCTCATTGCTCTATTGGTCGGAGAAGACCCCGTGTACCATGTGCTGACGGGCGGATTGCTCTTCGGCGCCGTGTACATGGCCACGGACTGGGTTACGTCTCCGGTTACCAAGCGTGGCAGGTTCATCTTCGGTCTAGGAATCGGCGTGCTCACCATGGTGATCCGTGTGTGGGGCAGCTACCCCGAGGGTGTGTCCTTTGCCATCCTGCTGATGAATGCGCTGACGCCCCTGATCAACCGGGCGGAGCTCAGCCTACGCGAGAAGAGGAGGAAGGCGTATGTCCGTGCCACAAGCTAAGACTTCATCGATGCGCCTCATTGTGACGCTCGCCATCACCTGCCTTGTTTCGGGAGCGGTGTTGGCTGCGGTGTACGGATGGATGAACCCGATGATCGAAGCGCGACGGCTCGAGCGGGTGATGTCCGTCGGGCTGCAGGGAATCTTCCCCGATGCGAACTCGTTCAAGGAACTGACTTTGGATGAGCTGCCCGCCGGCGTAGAGGAACCCGTTTACGAAGTGTTCGACGCGGCCGGCAAGACGCTCGGGATTTACTTCACCGGCAGCTCGAACGGTTACGGCGGTCCGATCCGGATGGCGGTCGGCGTCCATCCCGAGACGGCGAGCCTCGTCGCGGTGCGGGTGCTCGAGCAGTCGGAGACGCCGGGCCTCGGGGACAAGATTACCCAAGACGACTTTCTAAAGCAGCTCGCCGGCAAGCCTTTGTCCGACCCGTTCCGCATCGGCGATGACGTGCAGGGCATCACGGCGGCGACCGTATCGTCCCGGGCGGTGTTTAACGGCGCCTCGGGCATGGCCCGGGAGCTGCTCGGCGTGTTGGGCGTAGAAGTCGAAGTGGCGGCCGTCGAGGAAACCGAACAGGCCGAGCAAGGAGCCGGCGGCGTCGCGGAACCCGAGTTCGCCGCCGCGGTGCGCAAGAAGCTGGGCGAGGACGTAGCCTTCGAGCCTGCTGATTTGTGGGAGATTCACGGCGAAGACGGCCTCGTGGCAGTTGCTGCAGTCGGTAGCAAGCAAGGCTATGCGGCGCCCATCAAGGTATTGGCGATTGTCGATCCGGCGAGCCGCACCCTGGTCGGAGTCGAGGTTCTGGAAGTGAAGGATACCCCCGGTTTGGGCACGCGTGTCCAGGAGGCCGGCTGGCTCGCGCAGTTTGAGGGCAAGCCGGTGGACGATGCCTTCAAAGTGGGTCAGGACGTTGACGGGATTACCATGGCCACCATCTCGGCGCAGGCGACGGCCGATGCGGTGAAGCAGGCGGCGGAAACGGTCCTGCAGCTGTATGCGGCAGATTAACCGGGAGGGGGCGCATTCGATGTCCAGGTTGAGAGAAACGTGGAATACGTTCACCGAAGGGTTCATCAGGCAGACGCCGCCTCTTTTCACGGCGCTCGGCCTGTGCCCGGCCCTGGCGATCACCACGTCGGCTGCGAACGGCCTGGTGATGGGCCTTTCCACGACCGCTGTCCTGGTCGGGTCGGCCGTCATGGCGTTGGCGATCCGGAACGTCGTACCGAAACAGGTGCGCATCCCGGTCTACACGGTCGGTATCGCCACGATGGTGACGGTGGTGGACTTCTTGCTCGAAGGGCTGCTACCTGAGATCCACGCCCTGCTCGGACTGTTCATCCCGCTCATCATCGTGAACTGCATCGTACTCGGGCGGGTGGAGGCGGCGTTTACCCGGATGAAACCTATGCCGGCCTTGGGTGACGCCTTCGGCTACGGCCTCGGTTTCACTTGGGCTTTGACGCTCATCGGCATCATCCGTGAGGTCATGGCCGCCGGTACGATCTTCGGCGCCCGGGTGATGCCGGTAGGGTTCACCGCCTGGCAGATCATGCGGACTCCGCCCGGAGCGTTCCTGACCATGGCGTTCTTGTTCGCCCTCATCCAGACGGTCAGGATGCAGTCGGCGAAGCGGCGGGACCGCCGCGCGGCCGAACAAACGCAGGCGCAAGCGGCGTGAGTAGGATGACAGGAGGTGCGTGGCAGTGAAAGAGCTGATTCTGCTCTTCATCGGATCAGCGCTGGTAAATAACTTCCTCTTGGCCCGGTTCCTCGGCATCTGCTCCTTCCTCGGCGTCACGTCGCAGCTGCGGGCGGCCGTGTCGATGGGCGTGGCGGTAACGGGCGTCATGTTCGGAGCCAGCACCGTGTCTTGGCTTCTCTATGCATACGTGCTGGATCCCCTCGGACTTCAGTACTTGCAGTATGTGGTGTTTATCTTGGTGATTGCCTCTATGGTGCAGGCCCTCGAGCAGGTTATCAAGGCCAGGATGCCGGGTCTGTACAGGGCCTTCGGCATCTACCTTCCTCTGATCACCACGAACTGCGCGATTCTCGGCGTGGCGCTGCTCGTGGTCCAAAACGAGTACAACCTGCTTTCGTCGATCGTCTTCGCCTTGGGGGGCGGTGCCGGTTTCACGCTGGCCATGGCGATGATGGCAGGCCTTAGGGAAGAGTTTCGGCCGCGGGAGATTCCCCATGCCTTTCGCGGCACCGGTATCGGCCTTGTAACCGCGGGGATCATGTCCCTCGCCTTCCTGGCTTTCAGTGGCATGATTCCCATGTAAAGGCAAAAGGCCCGGTGCCGGCGGGACAGTTTGCCCTGGCACCGCTGGTACGTGATTCACTTCACAAATATGCGAGGCGCGTGGGACGATAGGTGTGAGAGGGGCGGGTGCCTCTCGAATTGGGGGGTCTGACCATGGTTTACGTTGCCGCTGGGCTATTGGGACTTTTGGGCGGTCTCATCGCCTACGGGCTGCTGGCCGTGTTCCGCAAGGTAAACGGCGGCGAGGACGAACGCATCGAGATGCTCGAGAGCATGCTGCCGGGCGTCAACTGCGGGGCCTGCGGTACCGCGGGCTGCGCCGACATGGCCCGGGCGCTCGCAGCCGGCGAGCGGGAGCCGAGCGGTTGCCCGATTGCGAGCCCGAACACGATAAAGGCCATCGCGGAACTGTTAGGAGTCGAAGAGGGCGAGCGCAAGCGCAAGGTGGCGCAGCTCGTTTGCAGGGGGAAAGTATCGGCGGCGCCGGCCCGGGCAGACTACATCGGGCTGAGGGACTGTGTGGCGGCCAATGCGGTAGCCGGGGGACAGAAGGGCTGCACGTTCGGCTGCCTCGGTTTCGGTACGTGCGTCGGCGTGTGCCCGGTGGGCGCCATCAAGATGGGTGACGACGGTCTGCCCCACATCGACGTGGCCCTGTGCACCGGCTGCGGTTTGTGCGTGCAGGCTTGCCCCAGAAACACGTTAGAACTGATCGAAGAAGGACAAGGCGCCGTCATTCGGTGCATCTCGCAAGCGAGCGGAAAGACGGTGCGGGGCGTCTGCGAAGTCGGCTGCATCCAGTGCAAGATCTGCATCCGGGAGTGCCCGCAGAAGGCGATCTCCATCAAGGACGGACGCGTGTGGATCGACCCGGCCCTGTGCGACGGTTGCGGCATCTGTGCCGAGAAGTGCCCGAACGGCGTCATCGACGTACATCTGAAGGAGATCTTCGAGAGGGTGTCGGCCTAGTGACTAGACGGCATACCGTTCTCATCGCCCTTGTGATCGCGTCGGTCTGGCTGATTACCGGATGCGGCACGAAAAGCGAGCCGCAGGCATCGCCGCAAGCAGAGGGGATCGAATCGGCCAGCCGGGTGGCGTTCACCTTGGGAACGGTAGCCGAGCTGAGGGCCTACGGTCCCGGAGCGGAGGAAGCGGTCGATGCTGTGGTGGCGGAACTTGAGCGGCTCACCGCGGCACTCGACCGCTTTTCTCCCGGCAGCGACGTGTATAGGGTAAACGCCGCGGCGGGCGAGTGGGTTCGGGTAGGCTCAGAAACTTTGGCGCTCACCCGGACTGCTTTGGAAATTGCGAGAATGACGGACGGCGCCTTCGATCCGACGGTCGCGCCCCTCGTCGACCTCTGGGGCTTCGTGGAGGTTCCCGACAGCGCACCGGCGGAAGGCCAAGGCCCCACGGCGCTGTTGGGCCGGCGTCCGCCCGAGGATGCGGAAATCCGGCGCCTTCTGCCCCATGTCGGCTATGAGTTCGTCGAGGTCGACGAGGCGGGCTCACGGGTCCGCTTGACGGATCCCGAGGCCGAGCTTGACTTCGGCGCGATTGCCAAGGGTTACGCCGCCGACAGGGCTGCGGCGGTCTTGAAGGAACACGGCATCGATTCGGCCTTCGTCAACCTGGGCGGCGACATCTTTGTCGTAGGGGGCAAGCCCGACGGCTCTCCCTGGCGCATCGCCATCCAACATCCGCGGCCCCGCGGTCCCAACGACTTCATCGGCGTCGTTTCCGTCAAAGACCGGTCGGTCGTGACGTCGGGCGACTACGAGCGGTACTTCGAATACGAAGGCGTGCGCTACACCCACTTGATCGATCCCCGCACGGGCTACCCGCAGCAGGAGCTCGCCAGCATTACGGTAGTGGCTCCCACGGGCACTCAGGCGGACGCCTTGGCAACCGCCGTGGCCGTGATGGGCATGGAGAAGGGCCTGGAGTTCTTGGAAAGTCTGCCGGACGTAGAAGGGCTGTTGGTCGGGGTTGACGGGCGCATGGGCATGACTTCGGGCATGGAAAAGATGGTCGAACTCCGTAAGTAGAGCGCCGGGCGGAAGGGGCCGGCAGGGAAAGGGCGGTGACGTCGTGGAAGCGTTGAAAGCAGGGGCCTTAAGCGGTGTGCACGCCGCAGGGCAAGCGGCTTCCGGTTCGCGCCGCACCGCCCACGACATCGCCCGGCTCGGGATGCTCCTTGCCTTGGCGACGGCGCTGCATACGTTTGAAGCGCAGCTCCCCGCCCTCCCCATCCCGGGCGCCAAAGTGGGGCTGGCCAACGTCGTCTCGCTCCTGGCCCTGTACGCCTTCGGCCTGCGCGAAGCCTTGACCATCGTCGTGCTGCGGCAGGTAGCGGGATCGCTGTTCGTCGGCACATTTCTCTCGCCTGCTTTCTTCTTCGGTCTGGCCGGCGGCATACTGAGCGTGCTGGCCATGCAAACCGTACGCTGGATCGTGCCCAAGGCGACGCCCGTGACGACGAGCCTGGTGGGCGCCGCAGCGCACAATACAGGCCAGCTGATCGTCGCTTGGTGGCTCACCGCACAGCCGGCGGTCTTTCTCTACCTCCCATACCTTCTCTGGTTTGCCGTTCCCGCCGGGGCTTTCATCGGCCGCTTGATGGAGAGCCTGCTGCCGTACTTGCGCTCGGCGGGTGTGTGGGACGAATGTGTCGACGCGAGTGCGCCGCGGAAGCGTTATACGGAGTGGGGCGTGGCGCTGGCATTGGCCCTCTTCGGCGGCGCCGTGCTCTACGTGGGGGCAGCTCAGCCGGCCGAGGAGCTGGGCGGCATCCCGGTGGCCGTGGTTCGGGTCGACGGAGACGAGCTGGTGCGCCTGCCTTTGACTGCCGAAGCACGTGAGAAGATCTTTGTCCGGGGCGGCGAGATGGAGATCGAGGTGAAGGAGGGCGCCGTCCGTGTGGCGCACTCCGATTGCAAGAACCAGCTGTGCGTGCGGCGGGGCTGGATCCACTCGAGCCGGGAGTCCATCGTCTGCGTGCCCTTCCACACGGTGATTACGATCGAAGGCATGCAGCAGGATCCGCTCGCTGACATCGACGGCATCTCGATGTAACATCCGGTAACAGAGTTTTGGGGGACCGGCCGGCAACGCCGTGACGGTCCCCTTGCCGCGCCGTGAACAAGCGAGCGGGAGCTGTACCGGTGCAACACTCTTTCTCTGGACCAAGTGGCAAACGACTGGTACCTTAGGGGCGGCCCGACCCGCCGGTCGGAGCAAGGAGACGACGGGAGCTGATCCAGTCCATGGTTGTGCCCGGCCGCGCCGCCCGGGCGGAGACGGGCGTGTGGTTGAGCGTCCTCGCTTACGTTTCGCTTACGCTGCTGAAACTCGCCGTAGGTGCCTTGGCGGGTTCCCTTTCGCTCCAGGCGGACGGATACAATAACGTCACGGATCTCGTGGCTTCATTTACGCTGCTTGTCGGCCTGCGAGTTGCCCGCCGCCCACGGGACGAAAACCATCCTTACGGCCACGGACGGGCCGAGGCGATCGCTTCTCTGATTACGTCCATCGTCATGGCGGCCATCGCGCTGCAGGTCTTGTTAGCCGCCGGAGCCCGCCTTCTCGGATTGCAAGAGGGAACCGTACCCGATCCGTTGGCGGCGTGGGTGGGGGCCGCAGCGGCTGCCGTCCTGTTCACCCTTTTCGCCTTCAACCGCCGGCTCGCCGCCAAGTTGAACAGCTTGTCTTTGTGGGCTCTGTCGCGGGACAACCTCTCCGATGCCCTTGTCAGCACGGGCACCGTCGTCGGGATCATCGGCTCGCGGCTCGGCGCTCCCTCGCTCGACCCTCTGGCGGCTCTCGTTATCGGCGCCGTCATCTGCCGCACATCGTGGAGCATCTTCAAAGAGTCTGCCATCTTCTTGACTGACGGATTCGACGAGCAGGAGCTGGCGCGCTACCGCGAGACGGTCTTGAGCGTACCCGGAGTCGAGGGCGTCGGCGACATCCGGGCGCGCCTGCTCGGCCGGGACATTCTTGTGGACGTGACGATCAAGGTCAGGCCCGATCTCAACGTCGTCGACAGCCACAGGATCGCTGATGCGACGGAGAGAGAACTTCGGCGCCGGCATCGGGTGCGCAGCAGTTTTATTCACGTCGAGCCCAGTTGAGCCGCTGTCTCATCCCCCTCATTGACATCCTTACGGTACTCGGATACAGTGGATCTAGATACCGGTATGGGGTATGATCGGCTTTGCCCCATCGTCGCTGGAGGTGAGTGCCCTTGGCCTCCTACGGGCACGCTAAGGAGGATCTTTTGACGCGCCTGCGCAAGATCGAAGGTCAGGTCCGCGGAATTCAAAGGATGATCGACTAGGACAAATACTGTGTCGACATCTTGATCCAAATCTCCGCCGTCCGTTCCGCTCTGGATAAGGTCGGTTTGATGCTCCTGGAACACCACACGCGGGGCTGCGTCGTCCGGGCTCTGCGGGAAGGAGGCGGCGATGCCGATAGCGCCGTTTCCGAACTCACCGACGTGATGCGGCGCTTCATCAGATAGAGCGGGCTGCCGGAGTGTGTTGACAGCTTCCCCCGGGCAGGCGTATACTGGATGTAGTCCCTATACCCTATGGGGGTATGGCGTATAGTAAAGAAGGTGAGCCTTATGGGCCAGGAGGGTAGCGCGACAGGGAGGAGAACGGCAGCCGTCACTTTGGGCGTTCAGGGCATGACCTGCGCCGCGTGCGTGCGCCGGGTCGAGCGCGGCCTGGCCAAACTGCCCGGAGTCGAGGAAGCTACGGTCAATTTGACCTTGGAGCGGGCGTCGGTCCGCTTCGATCCGGAGCTCGTCACCGTGGACGATCTCGCCGCGAAGGTGCGCGACTTGGGTTACGACGTCATTACCGACCGTGTTACGCTCTCGGTGGTCGGGATGACGTGCGCGAATTGTGCGACGCGGATCGAGAAGGGCCTGAACAAGCTCCCAGGTGTGAAAGCCACGGTCAATCTGGCGACGGAGACGGCCCACGTCGAGTACTTGCCTTCCGTGACAAGCCTCGACGACGTGCGAAGGAAAATCGCCGATCTGGGTTACAAAGCGATCATTCCCGACGAGGCGGCAGGCGACCGGGAAAAGGAGGCGCGGGAGGCCGAAATTCGCCGGCAAAAGCGCCTGTTCGCACTTGCGGCGCTCCTTTCGTTTCCTCTCCTCGCATCCATGGTCGGGCACATGTTGGGCATCGATCACGGATGGGTGCGCTTTTTTATGAACGGCTGGGTGCAGTTCGCCTTGGCCACGCCCGTGCAGTTCATCGCCGGCTGGCAGTTCTACGTCGACTCATACCATAACCTGAAAAACCGCAGCGCGAACATGTCGGTTCTAGTTGCGCTCGGCACGTCCGCGGCTTACATCTACAGCCTGGTTGCCCTGCTCTTTCCCGAGGCGGACATCAGCGGCTTTTACTTCGAGACGAGCGCAGTCCTCATCACTTTGATTCTCCTGGGCAAGCTCCTCGAGGCGACGGCCAAGGGTCGCACTTCCGAGGCCATCAAGAAACTGATGGGTCTGCAGCCGAAAACCGCCCGGGTCGTCCGCGGCGGGGTTGAGCGGGACATTCCTATCGAAGAAGTGCAAGTCGGCGACCTGATCGTCGTGCGGCCGGGCGAGCGCATTCCCGTCGACGGCGTCGTGACGGAAGGGCGCTCCACGGTGGACGAGTCGATGCTCACGGGTGAGAGCATGCCGGTTGAGAAGGGCCCGGGAGACGAGGTGGTCGGCGCGACGATCAACAAGCACGGCTCATTCACGATGCGGGCTACGAAGGTAGGCAAGGACACCGCCTTGGCGCAGATCATCCGCGTCGTGGAAGAGGCACAAGCTTCCAAGGCACCTATCCAGCGCCTGGCCGACGTCGTCTCGAGTTACTTCGTGCCCGCCGTCGTAGGTATCGCCTTGATCACTTTCTTCGGCTGGTACTCGGCTACGGGCGACTTTACGCGGGCCCTCTTGAACATGACAGCGGTGCTGGTCATCGCGTGTCCCTGTGCCCTCGGCCTCGCCACGCCGACGGCGATCATGGTCGGCACGGGCCGCGGCGCCGAGAGCGGGATCCTGTTCAAGGGCGGCGAACACCTGGAGAGGGCCCACGAACTGAACGCCGTAGTGCTCGACAAGACGGGTACCATTACCAAGGGCGAGCCGGAAGTGACCGACATCATCTCGCTCGGTGCCTACGGCGCCGACGAGCTTCTTGCCCTCGTTGCCGCGGCTGAGCGCACTTCGGAACACCCGCTGGCCCACGCCATCGTCGCCTCGGCCAAAGCCCGCGGGCTGGAACCGGCCGCCTCGGAGCACTTCGAAGCCATTCCCGGCCACGGCATCCGGGCGACGGTCCGCGGCAAAGAGGTCCTGGTGGGCAACCGCAGGTTGATGGAGCGCCACGGCATCGATCTCGGCCCGGCGGAGCGCGAGATGGCGCGGCTTGAAGGGGAAGGAAAGACTGCCGTGGCGACCGCGGTCGACGGGCAGGCGGCAGGCATCTTGGCTGTGGCCGATCCGGTCAAGCCGACCTCCGCCGAAGCCATCCGTTTGCTGCACGAGATGGGTGTCCGGGTATTGATGCTCACCGGTGACAACCGCCGCACGGCCCGGGCCATTGCCCGGCAAGTCGGCATCGGCGAAGAGGACGTCATCGCCGAAGTCTTGCCCGAAGAGAAGGCAACGGCAGTAGAGCGTCTGCAAAAGGAGGGCCTCAAAGTCGGTATGGTGGGTGACGGCATCAACGACGCACCCGCCCTCGCTACCGCCGACGTCGGTATGGCGATAGGCAGCGGAACCGATGTGGCAATTGAGGCTGCCGATATCACGCTCATCGGGGACGACCTGCGAGGAATCGTTGCGGCCATCCGCCTGAGCCGGGCGACGATGGCCAAGATCCGGCAGAACCTGTTCTGGGCCCTGATCTATAACAGCCTGGGGATTCCCTTTGCCGCCTTCGGCCTGTTGAGTCCGATCCTCGCGGGTGCGGCCATGGCGTTCAGCTCGGTTTCGGTGGTGACGAACTCCACTTTGCTGAAGCGTTTCGATCCGCAGCGGGGCTTCGAACGGCCCGAGGCACCCCGGGGCGAAAGTAGGCCGCAGCTGCAAAGCGCCTAATGCATCTCAGGTAAGCCGGCTAAGGAAAGGAGGGAACGCCTATGGAGACCAAGGTGCTGCAGATCGAAGGCATGAGCTGTGCCCATTGCCGGCGTGCGGTGGCCGAAGCGCTCCGGGAGCTGGAGGGTGTCAGCAGCGTCGAGGTGGACCTAGAGGGAGGAAAGGCCACCGTGTCGTACGATCCGGCGCAGGTGACGGAAGCCGCTTTGCAGGCAGCCGTCGAGGAAGCGGGTTACACGGTGGTCGCGGGTTAGATCGGAACTTGGTTTAACAGGCAGCCGGAGCAACTGCGCTTCGGCTGTTTTTCTGCGTAATTCCGCCCGGAACAGGACGGAGCTTGTCGACGTTTCATTCCGAGGACAATCGCCCCTTTATCTGGCGCCGCGACTGCGGATACGATAAAATGTGTAGTGATACAAATTATTTGTCCTAAGTAAAACTCGTCGTCGTACGAGGAGTGGTCTTTGTGCTCCAGGATTTCTTCGTACGGATTGTGGGCGAGCACCCCGTCTGGCAGGCCCTCGCCGGGGGACTGGTCATCGCCGGATTGAACATGCTGGGCGCCACGCTCGTGCTATTCTGGCGCAACCCGCCCGAGCGCCTGATGAACGCCGGGCTCGGGGTGGCCGCCGGGGTCATGCTGTCCGCGAGCTTCACAAGCCTGATCTTGCCGGGCATCGACGCAGGCGGTATTTGGCCCGTGATCGCCGGAATGCTGCTCGGAATGCTCGTCATCGACCAGGCAGACCGGTGGGTGCCCCACGTGCACGTCCTGATCACGGGCCAGGTGGACGAGGCCCGTTCGGAGTCCCGCCGCGTAAAGTCGGTCTTGCTTTTTATCGTAGCCATCACGCTGCACAATCTTCCCGAGGGACTTGCGGTCGGTGTCAGTTTCGGGGCGGGCAATCTGGCCGACGCCCTCACCTTGATGCTCGCGATCGGCCTCCAGAACATACCCGAGGGCTTGGCGGTCTCGCTCGCGGCCGTGAACGCGGGCTTCAGCCGGCGCACCTATGCCTTCCTCACGGGCGTGCGTGCGGGCCTTGTCGAGATACCGGTGGCCGTTCTAGGCGCTTTGGCGGTCACGGTATTCGAACCCCTCGTGCCCTATGCGATGGGCTTTGCCGCGGGGGCCATGCTGTATGTGATCAGCGACGAGGTGATTCCCGAAACCCACGCATCGGGCGACGAACGGCTGGCCACTTGGGGCGTGATGCTCGGGGCCATCGTGATGTTGTATCTGGACGTGACGCTGGGATAGAGGGATCAGGACGGATGCGCGGCGCGCTCACAGCCAGACCGCTACGGCGATGCCGGCGGCCAGGGACCCTATGGTGACCGCCGCATCGACGTACGTAAAGTGCAGCGGATGCAGGTATGTCCGTGCGCTGCCGGGCCCGTACGCGCGGGCGGCCATGGCTTCTCCGAGCTCCTCTGCACGGCGCAGGGCACCGCCGAGCAGCGGCACGAGGACCGGAACCAAGGAGCGGATGCGTGCCGCGACCGACCGGGATCCGTGTGCTACGCCGCGCAGCATCTGAGCTTCCTGTATGCGCTTCGCTTCATCTGCGAGGACGGGCAAAAAGCGCAGGCTGATGCCGACGATCATGGTGAACTCGCGGGTGGGGACGCCGAAGCGCTGCAGCGGAGCCAGCGCCGCGTCGAGTCCCTGAGTCAGCTGAAGGGGCGACGACGTGCTCGTGAGGACCGTCGCGGCCAGGACCATGAGGGCGAGGCGCATCGACATCCAGATCCCCTTGAGGACGCCGGACCGGGTCACGGCGATAGGACCCCACGCGAACCAAGGCTCGCCCGTTCCGAGCAAGGCGTGGAAAAGCAACGTAAACACGAACAGAATGCGCACTGCCCGCAGGCCGCGAACGAGGTTTTGCCGGGGCACGCGGGCCGCGGCGCTCCACGTCAGAACGGCACCCAGGGTGACGAGCATGCCGGGCCAGGTGGAAGCTCCCAAACTGCCGATGAGCACGGCCACGGTCATCGCCAGTTTGGTCCGGGGATCGAGGGCGCTTTGCCGCACGGGCTGGGCGAAGATCATGGCTGCTCCTCCTCGGGCCCATGCACGGCGTGCGTGCGCAGCACGAGCTCGGCGGCTTCCTGCGCGGTGCGCGCAAAGGTGGCCACATCCGCACCGAGGTGCCTTAGGGCAAGCAGAAACTCGACGCCCGTCGGTGTGCCGATGCCCCAGTGGTCCGCGGCCTGGAACGGATTTGCGTCGCTGTCCAGGGGGCCGTCGTATACGAGCTCGCCGTCTTTTAGCACGAGCAAGTGGTCAGCCCAGCGCGCGACTTCGTCCATGTCGTGGGATGAGAGCAGCACGCCGGTGCCCGTCTCTCGCCGCCACGCGTCGATCCGGAATAGCAGCTCTTCGCGCTGCAGCGGATCGAGCCCCGCGGCAGGCTCGTCGAGGAGCAGGAAGGACGGGCGCAGCGCCAGCGCTGCTGCGATGGCGACCAGCCGTTGGTCTCCGCCGCTCAGCCGGAAGGGCGACATGGGCGCCACGCGGCCGGGGTCTAACCCTACGGCTTCCAGTGCCCGGGACACCGCAGGACCGGTCTCGGATTTCGGCAGGCCTTGGCGGGTGAGGCCGAAGGCGATCTCGTCGTACACCGTGCTGCAAAAGAAGTGGTGTTCAGGAAACTGCATCACCAGGCCCGGCCTGCCTCCGTCGACGTGCACCCGGCCCGTTTGGGGTTCCAAGAGGCCTGCGATGATGCGGAGCAACGTCGACTTGCCGCTGCCGCTGCGGCCCACGAGCGCGGTCCACACGCCGTCCTCTATCCGCACGGAGAGCCCCTTGAGACCTCGCCCAGTAGTTGGATAGATGAAGCTCACTTCTTTGAGATCCAGGGCCATATAGCTGCTGCGAGCTCCTTCGGTGTGCGTACTTGACGGCTCTCCGGAAAGCCGGCTTCAGCGAAGACGCGGGCGGCGCGGTAAAGGGGAGGCACGGCTAGGCGCCAGCGGCCGAGCGCGTCGGCGTCCCACAGGACTTCCCAGGGCCGGCCGGCGGCGGCGATCACTCCGCCGGCCAAGACGAGGACCCGGTCGGCGTAGAGTGCTTCCCCCAGGGAGTGGGTGATGCGCAAAACGGCGATGCCGAGCTCGTCCTTGCTGCGCTGCAAGGCAACATTCAGCTCGTCTTGCGCCGGGCGGTCCAGCATGGCCGTCGCCTCGTCGAGTATGAGGCACGCGGGATGCATGGCCAGTGCCCCGGCGATGGCAACACGCTGCTTTTCCCCGCCCGACAGCGTGGAAAGGGGCCGCTCGCGCATCTCCGCCAGGCCGCACACGGCAACCGCATGGTCCACCCGGCGTACGATTTCCTCGGTGGGCAGCCCCAAGTTTCCGGGGCCGAACGCGATGTCCTCTTCGACCGTGAGGCCAACGAGCTGGTTTTCGGGATTTTGAAACACAAGCCCGACCCGGCCCGGGCCGCCCCTTCCCCGCACCTCGACGCGGCCGTGCGTGGGCGTAAGGAGGCCCGCGATGAGCCGCGCCAGCGTGCTCTTGCCCGCGCCGCCGTGACCGACCAGGGCTACCTCTTCCCCCGCCCGCAGGCTGAAGGAGACGCCCCGCAATACCGGCGCATCGGCCTTCGGATACGTAAAGTGCAGGTCGGTCACTTCGACGACGTCCACGCAGACGACTCCCCTCGGCGGCGTAACCCTGCCGGACACGACCGGTTTGTCTCCGCCAGGTTTCGGCCCGGTCCGTCCCCGGGGGACGGCCTCGCCTCCCAGTCTACCCGTAGCCGGAATCGATGGCAAGGGAGCTTGCGACTTGGACAAGGTACCCGCAGGCCACACCTCGAAGACCTACACCGGACAGCACCGCGGAACGGGAGCGTGTGGCCTTGACCGACTTGCCCGATGCAGCCTACCTGCTTCGACTCTATAGCCAGCTGCGCGCCAAATACTTTATGGAAAAAGGCACGCCGCTGCTGCCCGGCCCGGAGGAAGTGACGATCGAGTGGTCCGGCAGGCTGACCAGCTCGGCGGGCGTGTGCTATCCGCGCAAACGGATCATCCGTCTATCGACCCATTACCATCGCCGCTATCCCCAGGATATCGAGGCGACACTGCTGCACGAGATGATCCACCTGCTCGTGCCGGGACACGGCTTGCAGTTCTATGCCTGGATGGAGCGCATTCGGCAGATGGGTGGCAGGGTAGAGCGCTACGCTAGGGAACGGGCCACGGCGAGGCAGCCGCCGCGGTGGCGGTACGAGTGTGCACGCTGCGGCGTGGCATGGCTGCGTTACCGGCGTCTGCGCGGGGGTGGGCGCCAGTACACGCACAGAGGCTGCGGCGGCCGGTTGATCGAGCAGGCCCTCGTCGATTAGATTTTCCGCCTCGGGATGACGGGTTACGGAGGTGCATTATGCCACGGATCTTCATCGCTTTGCCGGTCGACGCTGCGGTCCGCCGGACGATCGCCGGAGCAATCCCTAAGGAAGACGGCGCCGTGCGCTGGGTGAAAGAACATCAGTACCATATTACGCTGAAGTTTCTCGGCGAGATATCGGAGCACGAGCTGCAGCAGACCTGCGCGGCCGTGGAGCAGGTAGGAAGGGCTTGGACCGAGCCGTTGCACCTTGCGGTCCGGGGGGTGGGCGCGTTCCCTAACACGGCTCGGGCCCGCGTCGTTTGGGTAGGTATTACGGGCGACGTCGGTCCCTTGCTCCGCCTGCAGCGCAGCGTGGAGCAAGCTCTGGCCGGCGCAGGCTTTCCCGCGGAGCGCCGTCCGTTCACTCCCCACGTCACGGTCGGGCGCCTACGAGATCCCGGTCCCTTGCCGGAAGCCGTGCTGGCCTACGAGAACTTCAACTTCGGGACGTGGACGGTACCGGCGGTGCAAGTCGTCGAAAGCACGCTGCGTCCCGCCGGTCCCGTCTACACCGTGCGGCATGAAGTGGCCCTTCCCGTCTCCGCCGCGACGTGAGCCGGCCCGGGCCCGGCGGGAAGCGCTCAGTGCCCGAGCCAGGCGGCGACGGCGTCGATTTGGCGGACGAAGAGCGGATTGAGCAATATGCCCGCGACCGAAACCAACAGGACCAGGAGGATGGCCATGGCCACCTGGCGGCTCAGCTGGCGGCTGCGGGACCCCCGCCACACGAGCGGTAAGATGACTACCGCACTGGCGATGCTGCTGAGCACCACCGCCCCGCCGGCCTCCATCGGCCCGATCTGTCCGATGGAGACCAAGTTTGCAGCGGAAGCAGCGGTCGACGAGCTCGAAACCATGCCACCCGCAAAGCTGACGGCGTAAAACCCGAAGACACCGAGCAGCGATTGCGCGATGCTGCCGATCACCGTGATGAGAGCGAAAAGAAAGCCGAAATTGAGGGCCGACTTCAGCGAGAACGGCGATTGCAGCACCAGTTCCGGCGGTTGGACGTCCTGGCGGCGCGAGGCCCGTAAGGCGATGACGAGCGAGACCAGAAGCATCAGGCCTACGGGGAGGATGCTCCCGGGCAAAGCGCTCGGGGCAAAAAGGGCTAAAATGAGCGCGTTCCGGAGAAACGCCGCCACCTTAGCCCACATAATCCCGCGGAAGGCGTATTCCTCCATGCCGGTGCTTTCCCGTGCTTTATTGGCGAGCTCGACGGCGGTGGCGGTCGAATTTACCAGCCCCCCGAAAAAGCCGGTGAATGTGATGCCCTTCGCTCCGTACAGCTTCAGCAAGATGTAGTTGCCGAATCCGATCGAGCTGATGAGGACCACCATGAGCCAGATCTTGCGGGCGTCGAGCAGGCCCCAGGGGTCGACCGTCCCTTGGGGCAGTACGGGCAGGATGACGAAGCTGAGAATCCCGAGCGTAATGGCCGCGTGGATCTCGTTGCGCTGCAGGTAGTTGCTGAACGTGACCATTTCGTCCTTCCAGCTGAGCAGCGCCAGCATCATGATGACTACGGCCACCGGGACGACCAGGGGACCTTCGGCCACCAGCATCCCGACGATATACATGAGAAACAGGGCGACGGACGTCGTGGCCTCCACACCCGAACCGCGGTAGATCGCGCTAGCATTCATCACCAGCACGAGGACGGCGGTGAGTCCAAGACCTAGCAGGGCGAACTCGAGGCCCAGGTGCCAGGCGAGATAACCGAGAACGGCAGTAAACGAAAACGTCCGCAGCCCGACTTCTTTGCCCGCCCGCTCGCGCTCCATGCCGACGAGCAGGCCCAGACCGATCGTGACTGCGATGTGCGCCAGCGTATTGGCGGTGCCGGTCAGTCCGAGCAGTGGCGATGCACTCCTTATTCCACCTTGATCCGAGGCCCGGTGCGCTTAGTTTTCCTTCAAGTAAGCGATGAGCCGCGCCGGGTAGTTCGTTATAATACCATCAACGCCCGCCTCGAGCAACCAGGCCCAGCGCTCCGGTTTGTCGACGGTCCACACGTTCACTTTACGGCCGCTCTCCCGTACCCATGACATGAACTCGGGCCGGATCACCTGCCAGCTGGGGTGGAGTATCCCGGTGTCCAGACCGGCCAGACTGGCGGGATAATGGGAGAAGAGGCAAGCCGTCGGGACGTTTGGTTCCAGCCGGGCGATGCGGTGCAGGCAGCTGTGGTCGAACGAAGAGATGATGACCTGTTCCAGGGGAAATCCGGTCTCGTGCAGCAGATCGACTACCGCCTGTTCGATACCGGGATCCGCATACGGGATGTTCTTGATCTCGATGTTGAGCGCACACTTGCCCTTGGTGAACTCGAGCACTTCCTTCAGCAGCGGAACGCGCTCCCCGGCAAATTCTTGCCCTTCACCGAACCAGCTGCCGGCGTCTAGCTGTTCGATTTCGGCATAGGTGAGCTCGCGCACTGCGCCGGACCCATTCGTCGTGCGCTCCAGCGTCGCATCGTGAATTACGACCACCTGGCCGTCTTTGGTGCGCTGTACGTCGAGTTCGATCATGTCGGCGCCCATCTCGACCGCCTGGCGGAATGCGGCCATCGTATTCTCGGGAGCGGTACCGGAAGCGCCGCGGTGGGCGATCACAAGCGGCATGTTTCGCGTGGCCATTCTGACTCCTCCTTAGGGTGTGGAAGACGCTGTAGGACCGGGGTACTCCGGTCGGCACGCCAGAGATTTTGTCGCGCGCCTGGAGATATCCTGCAGGTCTTTTGCCCCTTACTCTTGACGGTTCGGCCCGTGTGGTGCAGACTGCACGTAGACCGCCGGAAAGGTGATGTGGAATGTTCGATTTTATCCGCAAGGCCGTGATTGCGCACAAGATAGACGAAGTGAAGGCAGAGCTGCACCGGGCGGGACAGGCCCTGCAGGAACTCTTGATGGATGCCGACGTGCTGGAGAAGTTGGACGCCCATACCGTGTGGAGCCTGCTGCACGGACTGGACGCGTCGTTCACGGTGCTCGAAAAGACGCTCCGCAGTACTCTAAGTGAGAACGAGGCGGTCCATCCCGACGTGCGCCGGTCGCTGCGGGAGGTGCAAGCAGCGGTCGCAGCCCTGCGCTCCTCGCTAACGGGGCTGCTTCCGCTGGTGGAAAACGTCTATCCCCAGCCCGCCAGGAAAACCCAGTGGGAGCTAGTTCCGCCGAACGGCCAGGCCTGAGGAGGACCAGAAGACGAGCCGGGCGCCCGGACTGAGCGTGCCCTTGCGCCCGGCCCGTTCCCTAAATCCTCCAGGCCATACTAAATTCCCGGTTCAGTCTGCGCCCGGGGCGAGATGGCCGCGTCCACCTCTTCCTTACTCAGCCCGCTCATCTCGTAAGCCACTTCCCGCACGGGCCGGTTCTCCGCGAAGGCTTTCAGGGCAATTTCCGCCGCCCTGTCGTAACCGATGAGCGGATTGAGGGCGGTAACGAGGCTGGTTGACCGCTCCACGTAGCCTTCGCAGACCTCGCGGTTGACCGTCAGCCCCTTCAGCGCCTTCTCCACGAACATACGGCTCGCCCGTGCCAAAAGCTGGATGCTCTCGATCAGGTTGCGGGCCATGAGGGGCATCATCGCGTTCAAGTCGAGCTGTCCCCACTGGCCTCCGATGGTGACGGCTACGTGGTTCGCGGTCACCTGCGCCGCGACCATCACGACGCTCTCGCATATCACCGGGTTCACCTTGCCGGGCATGATGCTGGAGCCGGGCTGCACCGCGGGAAGGAGCAGTTCGCCTAGGCCGGTGCGGGGCCCCGAAGCGAGGAGGCGGATGTCGTTGGCTATCTTCATCAAACTGGCGGCCACCGTGTTCAGCGCGCCGCTCGCCCACACGTACGCGTCGCGGGAAGCCTGGGCTTCGAAATGGTTGCGCGCCTCGACGAACTCGGTGCCCGTAAGCTCGGAGAGGACGGCGGCGACGCGGCGGCCGAATTCCGGATGGGTGTTCAGCCCCGTCCCGACGGCAGTACCGCCGACGGCAAGCTCGCGCAAATGGGGGAGAACCGCCTCGACCCGCTCGATTCCATGCTCGATCTGGCTCGCGTAACCCGAAAACTCCTGGCCTAGCCGGATCGGGGTGGCGTCCATCAGATGCGTACGGCCGATCTTGATCACGTCGTCGAACTCCCGGGCCTTCTCCTCCAGGGTTTCCTGCAACAGGCGCAGCGCGGGCAAAAGCTCCCTTTCGATCTCGAGCACCGCGGCCACGTGCATCGCCGTGGGGAAGACGTCGTTCGAGCTTTGGCCGAAGTTGACGTGATCGTTCGGATGGATGAACGTGTCCTTGCCGATTTGGCCGCCTCCCAGCTCGATGGCCCGGTTGGCAATCACCTCGTTGGCGTTCATGTTGCTGCTCGTGCCGCTGCCGGTTTGGAAGACGTCGACGGGAAACTCGGCGTCGAGCAGCCCCTGCGCCACTTCGGCAGCTGCCTGCTCGATCAGCTTGGCTTTCTCGGCATCCAGAAGACCCAGCTCGCGATTGACCCGGGCGGCTGCCTGCTTGACAAGGCCCAGGGCGTGGATGAGCGTCGAAGGCAGCGGTTGGCCACTGATGGGAAAGTTCTCCACGGCTCGTTGGGTCTGCGCGCCGTAATACACGTTGGCCGGAATGCGCACTTCGCCCAAGGAGTCTTTAGCGGTGCGTTCGGGAAGGACGGTTTGAATGGCTCGTTTTTGCTCCATGGTGGCACCTCCGAGAGGCGGTCTTCGTCTCTCAAGTTGGGAAATGACAGGTATTTCAAGTGTCGATTATCGGTTCTATCTTCGGGCGGGGTTATCCTCTTGCCAGGCATCGCGCCCGCACGAGGAAGGTACCGGAGCGGTGCTCTCGAATTTTCATATATATCACTCTGCTCGCCTATGACGAGCCTGTGTCATTCTACGTCATGAACCGACCGGGAAGGACTGACGGATGGAGGGAGTCTTGTGCAGCGCGAATTCATCATCTCCATAGATCAAGGAACGACGGGCACGCGCGTCTTTCTCTTCGATCGCGCCGGGCGTCCGGTGGCCAGCCGCTATGAGGAGCTGCCCCAGTATTTTCCCCGGCCCGGCTGGGTGGAACACGATGCCGAAGAGATTTGGCAGGCGGCGGTACGGCTCATCCAGGAAGTTCTGACAGCCGAACGGGTGCAGCCTTCCGAAATCGCGGGCATCGGCATTACGAACCAGCGCGAGACGATCGTCGTATGGGACCGGAAAACGGGCGAACCCTTGCACAAGGCGATCGTGTGGCAGTGCCGCCGGTCCGCCGACATCTGCCGCAGGCTCGCCGACGAGGGTTTGGACGAGACGGTGGCGGACAAGACCGGTCTGCGCCTGGATCCGTATTTCTCGGGTACGAAGATCACGTGGCTCATGGAAAACGTGCCCGAAGTCCGTGCGGCGCTCCTTGCGGGTAGGGCGGTCGTCGGCACCATCGATAGCTGGCTCATCTACAAGCTGTCGGGCGGGGCGAGCCACGTAACCGACATGTCGAACGCCTCGCGCACCTTGCTCTTCAATATCCGGGACCTGAAGTGGGACGATGACCTGCTCAACATGTTGGGGGTCCCCGCAGCCGCGTTGCCCGAACCCGTGGCGTCGAGCGGCATCATCGCCCGGACGGTGCAGCACGGAGCCCTTCCGTCCGGCGTGCCGATCGCGGGCGTAGCGGGCGACCAGCAGGCCGCGCTCTTCGGCCAGGCCTGTTTCGAGCCGGGCATGGCCAAGAATACATACGGCACCGGTTGCTTCCTACTGATGCAGACGGGCCGCATGCCGGTGCGGTCAAGCACGGGACTGCTCACGACCGTTGCGTGGAACTTCGGCAGCCGCACGTACTATGCGCTGGAAGGTTCCATCTTCATCGCAGGCGCGGCGATTCAGTGGCTGCGGGACGGCCTGAAGATCATCGAAAGCGCGCCGGAAAGCGAAGAACTGGCCCGCTCCGTTGACGATACGGGCGGTCTGTACTTCGTCCCCGCGTTCGTCGGTTTGGGGGCGCCCTACTGGGATATGGAGGCCCGCGGCCTGATCACCGGCATCACCCGGGGCACCAGCCGCGCGCACCTCGCACGAGCCGCCTTGGAAGCGATCGCCTACCAGACGAAAGACGTACTCGATGCCATGAGCCGGGACAGCGGGATCAACCTGCGCGCCTTGCGCGTCGACGGCGGTGCGACGGCGAACGCCTTCCTCATGCAATTCCAGGCCGACATATTGAACATCCCGGTGGAGCGGCCTATCGTGATGGAGACGACCGCTCTCGGCGCTGCTCTCCTGGCCGGCCTCGGAGTGGGCTGGTGGGCTTCTGTCGACGATCTGGCCGGCCGGTGGGAGATAGGGGCGCGCTTTGAACCCGTGATGGGCGCCGAGCAGCGAGACGCTTTGTACCGCGGTTGGGTCGACGCCGTGCAGCGCTCCCGGCGGGATATGGGCAAAGGGGAGGACGCCTGATGCTGAGCTGGCTGTTCGGCGCGGCCGGCGGAGCCACCCCGGAGGACGTGCAGCGGGCGCTCGCGGCGGGCGAAGCCTGCATTGTTCTGGACGTGCGCGACCGGGACGAGTGGGAAGCGGGCCACGTGCCGGGTGCGGTTTGGATTCCCTTGGACGAGCTGCCGCAGCGCTTCCGCGAGCTGCCCGAGGACAAGATGGTCTACGCCATTTGCCGCAGCGGAGCGCGCAGCGCCCGAGCCGTACGTTTTCTCACAGCGCAAGGTTACAAGGCAGAAAACGTGATCGGCGGCATGGAGCAATGGAAGGGCGAATTGGAAATTTGAAGATCTAGCACGGGAACACAAACGCAGAAATTGCAAAACCGAGCCGGGGCACGTTCCGACATGGGCGTGCCCTGTTTTCATGCCGGACTGGAAGCCAACACGCGGGCCGCCTGGAGCCTATAATAAAGTGATAAGTAAGGTGAAATAACGAAGGATAGGAATAAAACAGCTGTTCACCTTCAATTGCAGGAGATAGGCATATAATAGTGTAAAATAAGGGAACCAAGTCGTCGGGCTCCGTGCCGGGCTCGGACAATTCAGTATAGAAGGGATGGGTTGACAAATGGCCAGAAGAGCGTTGGGTATTCTATTCGTGGCGCTGCTCCTCGCGTTGCCCCTCGGCGCGGCGGCGCAAGAGAAGCCTATCACCCTTACGTGGTGGATCAATCCTTGGCGCATCGCTCCGCCCGGTTTTCCGGAGGACCAGGCGCCGGAAGCGGAAGACTTCACCCGGTGGGCGGCGGAGGAATTCCAGAAGCTTTATCCCAACGTCACGATCGAGTATGAAGTCGTCACGAACCAAGGGTTTGACGAGAAGATCACGGCAGCCATCCTTTCAGGCAATCCTCCGGACATTCTGCGTGTATCCGGCATCAAGCGCCAGTGGATCGAGGCCGGGCTCTTGGAGCCGATCGACGCCTACCTCACTCCGGAAGACTTCGAGGACTTCTACGACTACGCTCTGAACGAAGGGAAATTCGGTAACCATTATTACATGTTCCCTTGGAACAACTCGAACAACGGAATGGGCTCGACCTTGCTGCTCAACCCGGCCATCTTTGCCGACCGCGGCGTGGAACTGCCCCCCTTGCCGGACCGTGCGTGGACCATGGACGAGTTCATGACGGCTGCCCGCAAGCTCTCGTACGACGTCGACGGTGACGGCCACAACGACGTGTACGCCATCGGCATGTCGGCCCGCATGGACATCATGAACAACATCGCGTGGCTCCACATTTTCGGCGGCGGTTACGTCGATGAGGCCCAGCGCACCTTCATTGCGAACAGCCCGGCTTCGGTCGAGGCCGTGCAGTGGATGGTCGATGCCGTCCATAAAGAGCGCATCGCGCCGATGGGAGCCGAGGGCATGGGGATCTACGACGTAATCGGCCTGTTCCATCAGGAGCGGCTGGCCATCGGCTACGGCGGCCCGTACGAAATCGGCCGCATTGACCGCTACTTGAAGTCCGGCCAGATCGACAAGAAGTTCCCCGTGCACATCGCCCAGTTCCCGCACTTCCCCGAAATCGGACCGGTCGCATACCACACGAGCGGGGGCTTTGTCATCTTCAAGCAGGATGACCCTTACAAGCGCGAGATGGCCATGGAGTTTGCCCGCTTCCTCACAAATCAAGAAAACATGGCGCTCTTACGGACCCTCCTTTACGTGACGACGCGCAAGTCGGTCAACGAGACCCTCTACCAGGGATACGAGTTTGAAGAGGAGATCGACGTGTACATGCGAGCCATCGCCAACGGGATCCGGTATTTCGGCAGCATCGAGATCGACACCGGCCCCGCGGATCAGCATTTCATCGCGGCCCTCGAGGCAGCCTTTGCCCGCACCAAGACGCCGCAACAAGCAATGGACGACTTTGTGGCCGTAGCCAACCGCCTGGTATTCAGCGGCAGGAGGTAGCCGCGACGGGCCGTCCGCTGCCCGGACGGTGCGGGCGGCCCGTGCTGCCGTCAAGGAGGCTGAAGACGACGTGATACGCCGCTTCGTCAGGGACCCGTGGGCGTACGCCTTCATCTTACCGAGTTTCGTGTTTTTTGCCGTCTTCTTCTTGTTTCCGGTCGTGTGGGGCATCGTGATGAGCTTTCGCTACTACACCCTGGTCGGATCGGAGTGGGTCGGCTTCGACAATTACCGCTACATTTTCACCGATGATCCCCTGTTTTGGAGATCGCTGCGGAACACGGCATACTACGCAGCCGGGGTCGTGCCGCTCTGGCTCGGAAAAGCCCTGCTGATCTCGCTGCTCATCTTCCCGTTCCGCAAGTCGATACAGACGTTTTTTAAGGCCGCTTTCTATTTGCCCCACGTCACGTCTGCCGTTATCATCTCGATGATTTGGCTGTGGATCTTCAACCCCCCCTTCGGGCTCTTGAACTATATCTTAGGCACACGGGATTTCGCCTGGCTCGGGAACACGGCCACGGCCATGCCGGCCCTCATCTTGATGCAAGTGATCATGGGAGGGGGCTCGTCCATTGTACTGATCAGCGCTGCGCTCGGCAGCATCCCCAGCGACTACTATGAAGCAGCCGAGCTCGACGGCGCCACCCCTTGGCAACAGGCCGTGCGCATTACGTTGCCGCTGCTCAAGCCGACGCTGCTTTACCTGGTCGTAATGGGGACCATCTCGTCGTTTCAGGTGTTCACGAACATCTACCTGATGACGAAAGGCGGGCCCCAGTTCTCGACCGTGACCATCGTGTACTTGATTTACGAAACCGCGTTTCGCATCTACGACTTCGGTGCCGCCTCGGCTATGGCTGTGATCCTGTTTATCATCATCTTCTTGTTCGGCCTGGCGCAATTCAAGTGGCTCGGCACGGACGTCGAGTACTAGGAGGGAGAGCATGGCAACATCACTGCAACTACGGCGCCGGCGGATGCTGCGCCGCGTGCACCGGGTACCGCTGAGGCGTGTGTTGGCCGTGATCTTCGTGTCGGTTATGGCCTGCATGTCGATCATTCCCCTGTACTGGATGGTAGTCACCGCATTCCAGCAGCCTACCCTTTCGGTGACGTTTCCACCGAAGTGGTTTCCCAGCCCGCCGACGATGCGCAATTTCAACGCGCTGTTTGCACGTTCGCACCTGTTTCAATGGACACTGAACAGCGCGATCGTCTCGGTGACCATCACGGCGTCCTTGGTGTTCACCTCGACTTTGGCCGGGTATGCCTTTGCCAAGAAACAGTTTTTCGGGCGCAACGTGCTCTTCTGGACGTACGTCGGCTCGATGATGGTGCCGGGCCAAGTGACGCTCATCCCCCTTTACCTGCTCATGAACCGGTTGGGGCTGCGAGACACGTACGCGGGCATCATCCTTCCGGCTGTGGCCAGTCCCTTCGGGGTATTCCTCATGAAACAGTACATCCAGACCTTGCCGTCGGTGTTGATCGACGCGGCCCGCATCGACGGTTGTTCCGAATTCGGCGTGTTCACACGCATTGTCCTGCCTTTGGCCCGGCCCGGAATGGCGGTGCTCGCCATTTTCACCTTCGTCGACCAGTGGAACGACTTCTTGTGGCCTTTCATCATCACGAGCCGGGCTACCATGCGTACGCTGCCGGTCGGCCTGGCCTTGCTGCAAGAGGAAGTGCCGTTGGACTTCAACCTGCTTATGGCCGGGGCGACCTATGCGGCGGTGCCCATGATCTTGGTCTTTCTGTTTTTCCAGCGCTACTTTTTGCGCGGGATCACGGTCGGCGCCGTGAAGGGATAGAGGACCCGCGTCCGGCCCGTGACGCGTTACTTTTTCTCCGCTCGTGCCTTTTCTTGCCAGTAGAAGTAGGCGTATGCCGTGATGCCGCCGACCAGAAGGCCCAGGATGAAGTTCAGCGTGGGCGACGGCTCGATGTTCAGATACCAGCGGAGGAAAGGAACGGCGACTACGGCGACGAGAAAGGCGCCCACAGCGCCCCAGTATTCGCGCCGTAACAGGAAGTAGACACCGAAGGCGATCGGACCAAGGAGAAGGCCCAGCATCTTGTGGTTCACGCCACCATCACTCCTAAGCATGACGGATTACGAAATCGGTCCCGTGCGCCGTGGACCGATTCGGTCAGCGTTCCGCCCTAGTGATGTGATAGGGCGGCCTCCGTCACCAGCGACATGGAGGCGGCGAAGGTGCCGGCCGCCAGCTGGCCAGCCGTAGTCGTCGTCACCGACATCAAGCCGGCGCCGATGCCACCGCTCAGAGCGCCCATCGCGGTCGCCGCCAACAGGCCGGCCGCATACTCCGCGTCGATCTCTTCACCCCAGTTGGCGACGACGTAGGTCGCGGCGCCGACTACGGCACCCAAGGCCCAATGTACCCACGCGCCGCGTATTGCGGCAAGCTCATCGTCGGTGAGCTCTTCTCCCGCGGGCAGTACCGCGCCCAGCGCCGTGATCGGGCTGGTTGCGGCATGCCCTGCGGCCAGCGCCGGCGCAAAGCCGGCGAGAGCCAACGCCATCGTCACGAGCAACGCCACCATTCGTTTGTGAGCCATGTGCATCCCCCCGGATCCGTAGTGGTCGCGCACGGGACCGATTGTACCGAGACGATTCGGCTCCGAAGGGGAATGTCCTGCGAAAAAATTATAGGATTATGATCAAGTTAACTCTACTATATAAATGCGTGCGAAACCGGCGATGACCGTCGGGGTCACCGCGCCCCCGCCGGTTGGGTAAACCGCCACACGGGCAATTGGTCACGCTTGCCGGAAGCTGCCTGCGGCCGCGCCAGCCGGTCAGTGCGTGCAGATTCTCCTCCGATGGGCACCCTCGCGAGCCTGTTGCCTGCCGAGGTAATCCAGGCGTAAGCCGTCTACCTGGGGATTCATTTCGGGACGGTGCCGGCAACGCGTCTCGGCATGCCGCGTCCAGGAAGGATCTGCATACACTGGCCAGATGGACAGGCACCTCCGCCCGAGCACGGGCCGGTCACCCGACCCTGCGGCCCGGTCGGAATCCGGGCCACCTGCCGGGGTGCGGCGCGCCGCAATTTTGTCAAGCCGCAGGAGAGCGGCCTGGCCCAGCGAAACCTATGGCCTGGGAGGGATGGACATGTTCCCGATCGCGTTGCTGCTCGTCGCCATGGTCGCATTGCTCGTCCCCCGTCGGGCGCACGCTCGCAGGCAGGCTAATTACGACGAAGCCAAGGTGCCGCCGTATACTTTGCCGGATCCGCTGGCCGCAGCCGACGGCACGCCCGTCGCGGATGCAGACGCATGGTTCCACGTGCGACGGCCGGAGCTGCTCGAGCTGTTTGCGGTGCACGTGTACGGGCGCACGCCGCAAAAGCCTTTCGACCTGCGTTACGACGTTTTCGATGAAGCCGACGACGCTTTGGACGGCAAGGTGCGGCGCCGTCAGGTCCGGGTGACGTGCAGCACGCCGGCCGGGGAGATCGGGTTCGACCTTCTGCTCTACTTGCCGCACGCTGACCGGCCCGTGCCCACCTTCCTCGCCCTCAATTTCTGGGGCAACCACACGGTCCAGCCCGACCGGGCCATTCGCATAACGGACTCCTGGATGCGTGAAGGAGAAGGGGTGGCCGATCACCGGGCCACGGAAGCCGGACGGGGGAGAATGGCGCACCGGTGGCCGGTCGTGCGCATCGCCGAGGCGGGTTACGGTTTGGCCACGCTGTACTACGGCGATATCGACCCCGACTTTCACGACGGTTTCCAAAACGGCGTGCACCCGCTCTTTTATGAACCCGGTCAGAACAAGCCGCAGCCCGACGAATGGGGTGCGATCGGTGCCTGGGCTTGGGGACTGAGCCGTGCCCTGGACTATCTCGAACATGACCCCGACGTCGACCATACGCGGGTAGCGGTCTTAGGCCACTCGCGCCTCGGCAAGACCGCCCTGTGGGCCGCGGCCCAAGACGAGCGGTTTGCCCTGGCTATCTCGAACAACTCCGGCTGTGGCGGCGCGGCCCTCAGCAGGCGGCAGTTCGGCGAGACGGTAGCTATCATCAACACGTCGTTTCCCCACTGGTTTGCCGGCAACTTCAAGCAGTACAACGACCGTGAAGACGCCCTGCCGGTCGACCAGCACATGCTCCTGGCTGCCATAGCACCCCGTCCGGTGTACGTGGCCAGCGCCGCCCAGGACCTGTGGGCCGACCCGAAGGGCGAGTTCCTGTCGTGCCTGCATGCCGAACCGGTATATCGCCTCCTCGGTAAGACGGGCTTGGGCGTGAGGGAGATGCCACCCGAGAACACGCCGGTAGGAGTCGACATCGGATACCACATTCGCACCGGAAGGCATGACCTTACGGAATACGATTGGATCCAGTACATCGCTTTTGCGGATCGTCATCTGAAGGAATAAGGTTTCGTCAGGGGAGGACGGGCCATGTATTTGAGCACGATTGTATCAGCCCTCGTTCAACTCGCGGTCTTTACGCTCATTCCGTTCATCGTGTACGTGATCACCCGCCGGCGGGTGCGCGGGTATTGGGGTTACATCGGCGTGAAGGCTGCCCCGGCCGGAGCCCTGGCGGCGGGAGCGGTCTTCGGTCTTGTTACTGCGGGCCTCATGTTGTGGCTGTATTCGGCCCCCGGTCTGCGTCAGCTCATGGTCGACCCGTCGACGCAAACCGGCAGGCTCAACGCGTTGTTAGACGAGGCAGGCGTTTTGGCGTGGTTATATACGGCTGTCATTCAGGCCCTCATCACGACTGCCTTGGCAGAAGAGATTTTCTTCCGCGGGTTTGTGGCCAAGCGGCTCATCGCCTGGCGCGGCTTTGCCGTAGGGAACATAGCGCAGGCGCTATTGTTCGGCGCCTTGCACCTTGCGCTCCTGCTGGGGACGAACGCGCCGCTCACATTGGCCCGGTGGCTGTTGGTTCTCCTCATTCCGACGGTGCAAGGTTGGGTGGTTGCGTGGCTGAACGAACGGCACGGGAACGGCTCCGTGGCGCCCGGCTGGGCTGCGCACGCGACGGCCAACCTCGTCACGTTCATCGCCGTGCCCCTGCTTTGGTGACGCCGGGCGCTCTTGCCTGCCCGTCCGCGGCGGGTACGGTGTCGTATTTCTGGAACATGCGGCCGAAGAGGATGCCGTACAGGAACTGGGCGCCCGCCGCTATGTAAAACGGCAGCGAAAAGTATCCGGCGTTGAGCAATGCGCCCGCCACCGCCGGTCCCGCCGAATTGGGCAGGCCCATGGACAGGCTGTTGATGCTGCTGGCAAAACCGCGCCGTTCATCCCGTACCAGCGCGACGCTCAGGGCTTGGCGGGCGCCTTGGGTGCCGCGGTTGAGGGCCGAGCGCAGCACGTGCAGTATAGCTGCCATCCAAAAGTACGGCACAAAGGGGAAGACGAGCAAGACCAACACCGCGGCCAGCCGCACGGCAACTACCGAGCGGACGATGCCGATGCGGCGCGTCGCGCGTCCCGTAAGCACCGAGGCCATGCCGGTCGCGAAGAAGGTGACGGCGTATACCGGTCCGATCTCGCCGGGACCAACGCCGAACTTGGCCGCGAACCAGTACGACAGGAGCGGGCTTGTCAAGGACACGGCCATGCTGTTCATCGCGTTGATGGCGCCGAGTTTCAAGATGCGGACGTTTTCCTCGCGGCGAATGGCCCGCTCTTCGGGGCTCAAACGGCCCTTCCACCCGGCCCAAAGGTCCCGCTTCTCCTCGCTCTGTGCCTGCCTCCGGGGCTTATTCGCCTTGGCCCGCGCGAGCAAAACGATGTTAGCGGTGCCCGTCACCAAAGGCAGCAGGAAAAGGGGCCGGTACGCCGCGGGTCCGGGGAGGACGCCCGCCCAGAGAGGGACAAGTCCGGCCAGGAGCGATCCGATCCCCGTCCCTGCAAAGCCCAAGGCGGCGTTGTAGCTGTAAACCTGTCCCCGCAGGGGAGCAGGCACGAGCTCCGCCAGCCACGCCTGCTCGGCCGGTGCGGCGGGGCCCACCATGCCCACCTGGCCCCGTCCGAAGGCGCCGAGCACGCTCGCGATCGTGATGACGGCGGGATGCTCCGATACGAGGGCGAGCGCCGCCGCCAAGACGATGCCTACTTCGTAGCCGATGACGAAGGGCTTCCGTCCGAGGCGATCGCTCAACACGCCGACGGGCAAACTGAACGCGGCTTGGTACAGAGCGCCGAGCGACAGGAGCCCGCCGATCGCCGTGGCGCTCCAGCCGAGCTCATCCAAATAGAGAGCGAAGGTGACCAGCAGAGCGCCTTGACCCAAGCTGCGTAGCACCTTGCTGGCCTGAAGACGCGCGATATCGGTGCGAATGTGCGGGCGGATCATCTCGTGACGGCCATCCTTTCTGCTGCCGTCACCATCTTTCGCCCCTCAGCCTGCGGAACCCTGGCGCACGAGCCGCACTTCGTAGACCGCACCGCCGTAGGCGGGCAGACTCGCCGTGCACTGCTCGGAACGGCACTCCACCGCCGCGCCGCCGCTTTGCCACAGGGCTGCGGTCGCAACCCAAGGGCCCAAGTCGAGCGCGGCTTCCACGGCACGGCCGCGCAAGTTCACGACGACAAGAATCGCCCGGTCAAGATCACCGTATGGACCGCGCAAGTAGGCTAGAACTGCGTCCCGCTCCGAGGTATCGACCGCCGTGTACTCTCCGCGGGAAAGCTCGGGACGGATTGCGCGCAGGTGCAGCAAGTCGCGGTATATGTCGTAAAGCTCCCGATCGTTCGGCGTCACCAAGCGGTCCGGATCGAAAAGGGACGGCCTGTGCGTCGCGCCGAGCTCCTGGCCCGCGTACAGCATCGGGATCGCAGGCGCCGTAAGGAGCACGAGGGCTGCGGCTGGGGCGGAGTCCCTGTCGTAGCGGGCGAGCCAGCGGGGGTGGTCGTGGTTTTCCAAGTAGATCAGTTTGGGCCGCTTGGACGCCGCCAGCTTACCCAAATGTTCCCGGAGCAAAAGGGCGCTCTGTCCCCGCAGCACTCTGCCGAGCACGCCCTCAAACTCCCAGTCGTACTGTGAATCGAAGGCCGTGAGCAGCCAGCTTTCACCCGACTCGCTCAGGAGGAACGCGTCGGGAAATTCGGCCTTGATCGCGGGGTAGAACTCAAGCCAGAAGCTAAACGGAACGTAGACCGACGCGTCGATGCGGTAGCCGTCGATGCCGGCCGTGCGCAGCCAGTAGCGGGCCACATCGAGCATGTACGCCCGCACTTCCGGCACCGAGTAGTCGAGCTGGGCCACGTCGCGCCACTCGGGGACGGGAGGCAAAGGCACGCCGTCGGGCCCCAGGCGATACCAGGAAGGCGCTTCGGTGACCAGGGGATTGTCGTACGACGTATGGTTCGGCACGAGATCCATCAGCACCCGCAGCCCGAGGGCGTGGGCGCGGTCGACCAGTGTGCGCAAATCGTCCACGGTGCCGAGTTCGGGGGCGACGGAATAATGGTCTCGTATGCTGTAGGGGCTGCCCAGTGCCCCGATGCGGCGCACCCGGCCGATCTCGTGAACCGGCATGAGGTAGATCGTGTTGACGCCCAAATCGCGTATCGCTTCGAGGTTCTCCGTGACGGCGCGCAAGGTTCCGTCGCCGTAGATCCGCGGAAAAATTTGGTACAGAACGGCGTCGTGAAACCAAGGGGCCGCCTCAGGTTCTAACTGCAATGCCGTGTCCAATGCGTGCACCTCCGTCTCCGCCGCGCGCAGGGGGAATGGAGCCAAGATGTATCCAGACAGCAGGAGCAGGAAAACGGAAATGAGCAGGTAGCGGGGGCGGTGCAACGGAATCATCCTTCCTCTGTCCCGCGCCGGAGCAAACTCGAGGAGCGGGTCACGGCTCGAGCGAACGGCGACCCGCTCCCGCTGCCGGTAGTCCGAAACGTCACTCGGCCTTTAACCTTCGGTCGACGGCCTATATTCCCGCTCCACGATATAAAGGGGCGGATCCTCGGCGAAGTGGGCGTTGCCGATGAGCACCGATTCCGCCAAGGCCGTCTCGGGTGCGACGCGGCCGGTGACGATGTCCTCCCACGTTACGTAGAGCACTTCCCACGTCCAGCCCGGAATGGGACCGGCGAAGACGGTGTAGGGAGCCTGCTCCATCAACATGCGCATGATGGGGTTGTCCAGAAGCTCGGGATGGCTCCAAACGCTCACCTTGGCCGGAATGCGCCCGATCAAGGTGTTCAGCCGTACCAAGAACTCGTCGTCTTCGTGGATCCACTTGATGAACTCGAAGGCGAGACGCTGCTTTTCAGGGGGCACCGACGCCATGACCGCCAGGCCCGATTCGTAGTTGTTGCGTCCCCGGGCGGGCAGGCTGTCTCCGGTTTCCGTCGGGAGAACCGTCACGCCCCACTCGAGGTCGAGGGTGTTCAGGTAGCCGCCGATGTGGGTCCAGCGATAGGCCATGGCCGCGTTGCCGCCTTCAAAACTGCCGGTGAGGGTCCGGGTGGGTGTCTCGCTGATCCCGGAAAGCATGATGTCGGCCAGCTGGTTCACCGCCCGGATGCCCGGCGCCTCGCCCCAGGTGACGCCGTTCGGTCCGTACAGGTACCCGCCGTTTTGGTAGAGCAGATCGAGCATCAGCCCCATGTCGTTTGCGGAAAAGCCGGCCTGGATCAAGTTGTTGTCGGCGTCGATGCGGGTCAGTTTGCGGGCGAGGCCGAGAAAGTCATCCCAGGCACGGGGCACTTCCTCAACGCCGGACTGCACGAGGATGTTGCGGTTGTAGAAGATGCCTCCGGTCATGATGCCGCCCGGCATGAAGTAGAAGGCGCCGTCGTAGTTGAACGCCTGGTCGAAGTGGATGTAGTTTTCTGCCATTTCGTCGAGGGGAAAGAGATCTGCGGGAAAGGGGGCGAGATGTCCGGCGAACGCCGCGTACTGTTCATTGTGGAACTCGTTCAGGTCGGGGCCGACGCCGGTGCTAGCTGCCAGGGCGAGTTTGCTCCAGAACTCCTCCCACGGCACGATTTCTACCTTGATGTGCACGTCGGGCCGCACCTCACGGTATTTGTCGGCCATCTCCTGGTAAAGGGCCCCGCGCTGATCGTACCAATCCCAAAGCACCAGTTCCGTCGCGGCCAAGGCCGGACCGGCCGTCGCCAGTATAAGGGCCAATGTTGTGACAAACACGGCGTTGCGTACTGTGCGCACCATCGGACAGACCTCCCATCGTGGTTTTGCTTTCCCTTGTCTGCCTGTCTACCCGACTCAATTTGTGCACCGGTTGCAGTCTGGGGCGCACCACCTCGCTTCCTCAGGCGCTCGCTTGCCGGCTTTCGGTTCGTGCTCGGCCCGGGGCGCCGCACGAAGCCCTCACGACAAGCCGCGTCGGCAATGTGATCGGATCGGCCGGAGTGTTCTCTTCAATCAGCTGTAGAAGACTTCTGGCCGCGGCCAGCCCCATCTCGTAGCCCGACTGGCGGACGGTCGTGAGGGCGGGAGTCACGTGCTCCGAGGCGGGATCGTCGTCGAAGCCTACGACGGCCAGTCCATCCGGCACGGCGATGCCCTTGTCCCGGGCCCACTGCATGACGCCGAAGGCCATCAGGTCGCTCACGCAAAAGATCGCGGTCGGCACGGTACGGGCAAAGAGGCGCTCGGCCGCTCGGTAGGCCCCTTCCTTGGTAAAGTCGGCCTGCTCGTACAGCGTGTCGTCGGCTGGCAGGCCGGCGTCTTGCAAAGCTTGCTTGTAGCCTTCGTAGCGGTCGCGGATGATCCGGCCGTTCGGTACACCTTGCAAGAACGCGATTTTGCGGTGGCCGAGGCGGAGCAAGTGGGTTACCGCCTCGTACGCGCCCTGGCGGTTGTCCGAGGCGATCCACGTGGCCTTGGGACCGGACGCCTGGGTATCGACGAAGACGGCGGGAATTTTGCTGCGCGCGACGGCTTGCACGAGGGGGCTCTCCTCCGCCATGCCGATGACGACGATCCCTTCGAGCCGCTGCTCGTGCCAGCGCTGCAGGCACCCGTCGACCGAGTCGGCCTCAGGGTCGTAGACGGTAAGTGCGATGCCTAGGTCCGCCTCTTCTACGGCTGCGGCCAAGGCGACGATGAGCTGGTTGAACAAAGGGTGCGAGATCGACTGCTGCCCGACGGTGACGACGCCCACGGTATGGCTGCGCTGGAGAAGGAGGTTGCGGGCGATGGAATTCGGATGGTAGTTCAGCTCGCGGATCGCCTGCAGTACCTTGCGGCGGGTGCTTTCACTGATGTCGTCGTACCCATTGATCACGTGGGATACCGTGCTCACCGAAACGCCGGCCCGCCGGGCGACATCCTTCAAACTGGCCATCGCGTGTCACCTGCTTACCGGGAACTATAACGTTATAGACACAATTCTTCGGTGCAAGGCAATCTCCTTTCCCGAGTGATGCGTTTTGTCACAAATCGCACTGGGCGACCCTTTGCCAACGTACCGCCCCTTCAGTTTCCGGAACGGGCGCTGCCGCGGGCCGTGCGAACCCGCGGCAGGACGCGAGGACCTGCGTCACGAACATGTGGGCATGCTATCCTACGTCAGTCCACTGGAGGGATCGCGGTGAGCAACATCTCGGCTATTCAACCCGGTCTGTGGCGCTTTGACGGCTTGGAACAGGAGCACAAGTTTCCCGTCGTCGGCTACATCGTGCAGACGCCCGATGGCCTGATCTTGGTTGACCCTCCCCACGCACCGGAGGAGAAGGAGGAAATCGAGCAGCTCGGCCGGCCGTACGCTGCGGTGGTCACCGGGCCTTGGCACGTGCGCGGCGTTCCGCTGTGGGTGCAGGAGTTCGGTCTCTACGTGGCAGCTCCCCAGTCGGCCCGTGACGAGCTGCGGGAGGCCGGCCTTTACCCCGATATGATCCTGCTGGACGGCCAGGAGGAGTACGGCTTTCAAGTGCTCGGTCTTAAGGCGGGATCTTACGACGAGATCGCGTTTTGGCATCCAGAAAGCGGCACCCTTCTCGTGGGCGATTTGCTCACGGCCCGGGAAGACGGCCAGGTCGTGCTCGGCCCCAACGTCTACGCGAACGTGCCCCTCGCTGACCTTCAGCCGATCGTGGAGAGGCTCGCGGCGTTGCAACCTAAGCTGATCCTTTCCTCGCACTTAGGGCCGCGAGAAGATGCGCAAGCGATTTTGGACGGGCTGACAGCGAACCTTTGACGAACCCCGCGCACACGGGGCAGCGGCGGCAAAGGCCTTGGCTGTGTCCGGGGCCTTTGTCGCTTGCCCGCACCGCCTTTGGAATCTTTGGACGCGAAGGAGTGCCTCCCGTGAATCCCCTGTTGCTCGATATACCCCACGAGATTCACACCCAGCGCCTTACGATACGCGGGCCGCTTCCCGGCGACGGACCGGAGCTTTGCCGCGCCATGAACGAGACGTTCGACGAGCTAAAACCTTGGATGCCGTGGTGCCAGACCCGGCCTACCGAAGAGGAGTGCGAGCTGAACGTACGCCAGGCCCATATCGCCTTCTGGCAGCGCACAGAGCTGCGGATGCATCTGTACTTAAAGGATACCGACACTCTGGTCGGCAGCAGCGGCTATCACAACATCGAATGGGAGATCCCCAAGTTTGAGATCGGCTACTGGTGCCGCAAGCGATTCATGGGTCAGGGTTACATAACGGAGGCGGTGCGTGCTCTGACGGCACTCGCGTTCGACATCCTGGGAGCGCGGCGGGTGCAGATTTGCATGGATACGCTGAACGACGCCAGCAGACGGGTGGCGGAGAGGGTAGGGTACGTCTTTGAATCCGAGCAGCCAAACGAACGTACTTCAGGCGACGGCAAGGTGCGCAGCACATACGTCTACCGGCTCATTCCCGATGAGTACCGGGAGCTTGTGCGCAGCGGGCGTTTGCTGTCCTTCGCGGAGATTGGCGATAACCCTACGGTGAAACCCGTCCGATATAGAAAGTGACGGAAGGCGGGCCATGCCTTGGGCTACTGACTGCGATTGCGCCTGGCGGGCACACCGATTTGGCGCGTCAACCGGTCGGCTTCCGTTCGCTCGGCCTCCGACGCTCTGGCACGCTCGGCATCGCCCCCCGCCGCCATGCGCTCGGCGAGGCGACCCAGAAAGAGACCGCCTGCTGCGAAGGCGAGGCAGAGGAAGAGCCGGTAAAGGATCAATCCCCAACCGATGGCAGCGTTATAGGAAACGAAGCGGCCTAGGTCAGTGAAGAGCGCGTACACGGCGGACGCGCCGGCGAGGATGCCGAAGAAGTGAGCTGCCGCCCCGATGCGCCGGATTACCGTGGCCTTGCCTATGACGTCCATGGCCACCGCCCTTCCCGGGAGAATTGAATTCCGTTTTTTGAACGTTGCGGCCCCATCATAACACGGCCCACGTTGCGCGGCAAGGGGCTCTCGGAGCCGCGGTGTGATCTTGATGAGGAGGATATGCGTTGGCCAGCAGGGAATTGCAGCGGCTTGGCTCGGCGGTAAAGTACGGCGCGGTTCGGCGCCGCATGCGCACGTTGCTTTGGTTCGTCATGTGGGCCGTGGTCGGTTTCGCGGTCGTGTACGGGCCCCTTGACAAGGGCCTGGGACCGATGTCGATCGCCGGCGGCGTGGCCTTGGGAGCGTTGATGGCCCTCGGTGTCCACAGGTCGATGGTGAGCCGTCGCACCCGCCGGCAGTGGCAGGTGCGGTTCGTCTGGCCGGCGCGGCTCGTCATGACCTACCTCGTCCTCATCGTTTTGTTGCAGCTGCACGCCACGGGCGCCCTGCCTGCGGTGCGGCGTAACTACGGCTATCAATTCGAGCGGCTGGCCGTGGCGATCTCCGCCCATTACCCTGCGTTACACGAGTTGGACCCTGATTGGGAAACGTTGCGCGCGACGTATGGACCGCGGGCGGCACAGGCCTCGAATGAAGAGGAGTTTCTCGAGATCGTAGCGGAGATGCTGTCCCGTTTTCACGACCGCCAAGTGTACGTCGTCGCACACGGGACCGAGGCGGAACGGAGCGCAACCCGCGCCGGGGAGCCCGCTGCGGCGCAGGGTGCCGCCGGTGGACGGGCAGTGCTCCGTGCCGAGGTGCTGCCTTCGGGTATCGGCTATATTGCCCTCAGTTCCTTCGGTTCGGGAACGGACGCCGCGAAACAGTTTGACGAGGCCTTGGACGGACTCGGAGACGTTCCCGGCCTCATCATCGATGTGCGCGGCAGCAACGGCACGAGCTTCGATCAGGCGCACCGCGTCGCCGGTCGCCTTGTGGCCGAGCCCTTTACATACGGCACGGTCGAGTTCCGGCACCGCCTCCCGCATTTCGGCTGGGTGCGCCGGCTGACGTACACGGTCGTGCCCCGGGGCGACGTGTACCTGGGTCCCATCGTCGTGCTCGTCGACGGCAACACGCGGCGGGCGGCCGAGGCGTTTGCGTTGGCTCTGAAAACATCCGGAAGAGCCACGGTCATCGGCACGCCTACCGCAGGGCTCTTCGGTTTGCCGCTCACCTTTCGCCTCCCCGGAGGCGCAGTTCATTTTCCCGTCGGCCGCTTCAAACCCGCCGTCGGCGGTGAGGTAGAAGGCGCCGGCCTGCTGCCGGACATGGCGGTGGCGGGCGAAGCAGGCGAGACCGTGAGCGATGAGGATGTCGTGCTGGTGGCAGCCATAGACTACCTTATACAACGGATTTGAGGCGAGCCCAGGCGCAGGCCGAAGGAGCGGCGCGCAGCGGCGCCTGCTTCGACAAGGACTTTCACAGCGGTTTCCAGAATGTAACATGAATGCGCCTTGGGCTTGTCGCATGATCCGTTCCACTGGACGGGGGGTCGGTTATGGCTGCGATACCGCCGGACTTACAACAGGAGCAAGCAAGACTGACTCGCGTATTAGCGGAGATCGAACGGCAGCTAGCAAGCGTGCGGCAGACTTTGGCCGCCCGCCGGAACAGCGTGTTGGCGGGACGGAGACAGCTTTGGCAGAGCGGGTTGCATCAGGTAGGTTCGTTCGAGGACTTGGTCATCTTGGCGCAGGAGTCCCAGATCATGGGAGAGCAAGAGCGCGACCACGCTCTGTATCGCCGCCTGTTGGATCGGCTCGAGCGCATGTACCGTTCTCCGTACTTTGGCCGCATCGATTTCAGGGAGCTGGGCTACCCTGACGTCGAGTCCATCTACATCGGCATCTCGTCTCTAGTCGAGTCCGGCACGGGTAAACACCTAGTCTACGATTGGCGGGCGCCCGTGTCGAGCATGTTTTACGACGCGGAGCCGGGCCGTGCTTCGTACGTGTCCGAAGCGGGCATCGTCGAGGGCGACCTCCTTCTCAAGCGCCAGTACAAGATCGAAGAAGGCGAGCTGCGTTATTACTTCGACACGAACCTTAAGATCGACGACGATGTGCTGCAGGAAGTGTTGGCCAAGCACGCCGACGACAAGATGCGGCACATCGTAACGAGCATTCAGCGGGAGCAAAACCGCATCATCCGCGATGAAGAGCACCCGGTACTCATCGTCCAGGGACCGGCTGGCAGCGGCAAGACGTCCATCGCCCTGCACCGTGCGGCATATCTGCTTTACCGCTTCCGGGGACGCCTCACGGCCGACAATCTGCTCGTGTTCTCGCCGAACGAAATCTTCAGCGACTACATCTCGAACGTCTTGCCCGAACTCGGCGAGGAACCGATCCACCAGGTCACTTTCATCGATTACGCACGCCGTTACCTCGGATCGCGGCTGCGTCTTGAGGCGATGGAAGACCAGATGGAGTACCTGTTCACCCAGCGGAGCGCGCCGGAATACGCCTTGCGCGTGCAGAGCATCCGGTATAAAGCCTCGCCCGCCTTCTTGCAGCTGATCGAAGCGTACGTGCAGCATTTGGAGTCGGGTGCGCACTTGGATTTGCAGGATATTTACTTCCGCGGCCGTCTGATTATGGACCGCCACGAGATGCTCCACCGGTTGCGCCACCGTTACAAGGATTTGCCGTATGCCAAGCGGCTAGGAATGCTTTACCGGCGCATCCATTATTTGCTGGAGGAGCCGAAGCGGGAAGCCGTGGCGCGCCTCGCGGACGAGCTGGCGGCCGATCCCCAGTCGGCAGGGCTGTCGACCCGTGACATTCGACGGCGGAGCCGGCGGCTGGTGCAAGCGGAGCTGCGGACCGCCACCCAGTTTATAGAGGGCTGGCGGGACATCGACGCTGTCAGCCTGTACTACGATCTTTTCCAAGACGACGACCTGTTTCACCGGCTCGCGGCAGACACGAAATTGCCTGACTACATCGGCCGCGCGGAGCTCGAGCGCATCCGCCGCGCTACTGTCGAAAGCCTGAACGAGAGTTTTCTGCCCTTCGAAGACGTGGCGCCCCTTCTGTACTTGAGCTTGCGCGTCATGGGCGCACCCTCGTCCCAGTCCATACGCCACGTGATTGTCGACGAAGCGCAGGATTACTCGGTCTTTCATTACCAAGCGATGAAGGCGCTCTTTCCGGGAGGCAGCTTCACCATTCTGGGCGACATGAACCAGTCGGTGCATCCCTACATGAACTCCGGCACCTACGACGCCATTCTCGAGACGTTCGCCGACCGGGATCCTTTCTTGATCCGGCTGCAGCGGACGTACCGCTCCACCTTGCAGATTGCCCAGTTCACGCGAGCTATTCTGGGAGGAACGCCGGACAGCGAGTCGATTCAGCGTGAGGGACCGCTGCCGCGGCTCGTCGTGGTTCCAGAAGAGGAACGGGCGGAGGCGATCGCACGCGAAGTGACCCGCATGGCAAAAGGGGGAGCTGTGTCGATCGCCATCGTATGCAAGACGGCCCGAGAAAGCGCGGACTTGCACCGCCGGATCGGAAGCCGTATCGATGCCGAGCTGATCGAGAAGGGGGACAACGTCTTTCGCAGCGGCATCGTGATCGTACCCGTCTACCTGGCGAAGGGCCTCGAGTTTGA
>JAAYLA010000031.1 GCA_012522135.1 Bacillota bacterium
CAACTCCCTATTCAGTTTGACGGAAGGGGGGTCTGCACGTTATGGATCGACCCTTGAGTAATGGAGGCCATGATTCTGCACGGCAAAATCGGTCTCCTGCTTATAAGGCGCATGTATTGTGTATACAAGAGCCTCATACCGTGGTAAGGTCGCCTGCCTCGAACCACTATATGGACGAAGCGGACGCCGTGTGCACGAGACGCAAATTCCGGCGTTGCGCGGCGCAGGGAGGAGCGGCAGCTGGCAGGATCGGAGGACGAAGGACGAGAAACACCCAGACGAAGTTACTCGCGGGGCTCAACGAATACGGGGCCGTCTTTCACCAAAACCTCCATGGGTGTGGGTGGCACTTGCTGCGGGTCCCAGTGGCGCTGATGGATGCAGGTCCACTCATCCTGCTGCCGGAGCCAGACGAGCTGCGTCGAGGCGTGGGGGATCACCGCGTCCTTGGGCACGCGGTACCAGCGCCCGTCCCGGTCGCCCACGGCCGGCACTTCGTCGACGTATCCGATGCGCCACTCGCCCACGCTGTGGGGCTCTTCCAATACGACAACTTGGGAAGACAAGGCGATCCCTCCGTACGAAGTGGGTAGCTTCATTGTAGCACGAACGGGACAGGCGGATTGAGCGGTAAAGGAGACTAGGGCATTGATCGTAGCGGTATCTCTCAATTCGGCACTCGATAGGGTGTACGATATCGAAAACTTTCACGTGGGTGGCAGGTTCCGGGTGGAGCGCGTCCGGGAAATCGCAGGGGGCAAGGCCCTGAACGTCGCACGTGTGGCCGGTATTTTGGGCGCCGAAGTCACCGCGGTGGGCTTTCTTGCGGGCTTTACGGGCGACCGGATCGAAGCGTTGGCCCGGCAAAGCGGCATGCGGACGGCCTTTGTGCGGGTGCAAGGGGAAAGTCGCCAGTGCCATACGTTCGTCCACGTGGGGCAGGAGAGCACCGAGGTATTGGAGCCCGGGCCCACGGTCACGGAAAAGGACGTCGCGGCGCTGAAGGAGCTGCTCGCCGAGACGGTTTCCGAAGGCGACGTAGTGTGCATGTCGGGCAGCATTCCGCCCGGCGCGCCCGTAGACATTTACGCCGATCTGATCGAGTGCGTGCGGGAGCGCAAGGCCGTTGCCCTTTTGGATGCGAGCGGCGCCGCGCTGCGGGCCGGCCTCGATGCGGGGCCTTACGCCGTGAAACCGAACCGGCCCGAGATCGAAGAGTACCTAGGCCGGAAAGTCGACCTCGACGAGCTGCCGGAAGTCGCCCTCGAGCTGCACCGGCGCGGCATCGCGTGGGTGCTCGTCTCGCTCGGCGGCGACGGGATGATGGCCGCGGCGGCAGGCGGCGTGTGGCGGGTGCGGGTGCCCGAGATCGAAGTGGTAACGGCGGTAGGCTCGGGCGATGCGTTCGTCGGCGGCTGGGCGGCTACGGTGGAACGCCACGGTCCCGTGCCCGAGCCGAGCGAGGAGCTGATCGTCGAGGCCCTGAAGCGGGGTTCGGCGGCCGGGGTGTCCAACGCGCTGCACGTGGAGACGGGCACGTGCGATCCCGACCAGGTGGCGGACTTAATGGAACAGATCGAAGTGACGCGTGTGCTTTGACGCTAGATCACTGTTTCCCGGCGTGTGGGAGGAGCGGGAACCCGGCGGCCCGCTCCTTTTGCAATCGGGACAAAAGAACCCGCCAGCTGAGACGTCTGTCCCTAGGGAACGCAGCGGGACCGCCACAAAGATGAGAGCAAGTACTCGAAGAAATTTAGGGAAGAAGGGCAGGAATTTGGCTATGAGTGAGCACGCGATGATCACGGAAACGCAGCTGAGACGGATCGAAGACGTTGCAGCCGACCTGGGACTGGGTCCGGACGACTGGGAACCATATGGCAGGTACAAGGCGAAGATCGGCCTGCACGTGCACGAAAGGCTCGAAGGCACGCAGCCGGGAAAGCTCATCTACACGACGGCCATCACCGCGACGCCGGCGGGCGAGGGGAAGACGACGATCGCGATCGGGCTTACCCAAAGTCTTGGGCTTTTGGGCAAGAAGGTGTGCCTCGCGCTGCGGGAACCGTCGCTTGGGCCGGTTTTCGGAATAAAGGGAGGCGCGACGGGCGGCGGTAAGGCTCAGATCGCGCCCGCCGACGACATCAACCTGCATTTTAACGGGGATATCCATGCGGTCGGCGCGGCCCACAACTTGCTGGCCGCTTTGATCGACAACCACCTGCAGCACGGAAATGAGCTGGGCATCGATCCGCGGAAGGTCTTGTGGCGGCGGGTTGTGGACATGAACGACCGGGCGCTGCGGCGTGTGGTGGTGGGGCTCGGCGGCTCAGCCCACGGCGTGCCGCGGGAGACGGGCTTCGATATCACGGTCGCCTCCGAGATCATGGCGATTCTGTGCCTGGCGTCGGGCATTTCGGACCTGAAGGAGCGGCTCGGCCGGATCTTGGTGGCGATGACGTACGACGACCGGCCCGTCTTCGCCCGCGATTTGAAGGCCGAAGGCGCCATGGCCGCGTTGTTGAAAGACGCCCTGAAGCCGAACCTGGTCCAGACACTCGAGGGACAGCCGGCCCTGGTGCACGGCGGGCCCTTCGCGAACATTGCCCACGGCAACAACTCGATCATCGCCACCCGCACCGCCTTGGCCCTGGCCGACTACGTGGTGACAGAGGGTGGGTTTGCGGCGGACTTGGGTGCGGAAAAATTCTTCGACATCGTACACGGCTACTCGGGCCTGAGACCGGACGTAGCGGTGCTGGTCTGTTCGATCCGGGCGCTGAATATGCACGGCGGGGTGCCCCTGGCGCAGGTGACCGAGACGAACCTCGAGGCACTCAAGCGGGGCCTTGCGAACCTGGCCCATCACGTGCGGATCATGGACCGGTTCGGCGTGCCGGTGGTCGTGGCGATCAACCAGTTCCCAACGGACGCGCCTGAGGAGATCGAGCTCGTGCGCTCCACGTGCGCCGAGTACGGTGTGCCGTGCGCGGTGGCGCAGGTCGTGACGGAGGGCGGCCCGGGAGGAGTGGAGCTGGCCGAGAAGGTGCTCGAGGTGCTGGAGACGACGCCGTCCCGGTTCCGGCCGCTATACGACTGGAACCTGCCGATCGAGGACAAGCTGAGCACTTTGGCCCGGGAAGTGTACGGGGCCGACGGTGTGGAAGTGACCGACCAAGCGAAGAAGGACATCGAGCGGTGCAATCGCCTGGGCGTGGCCGACCTGCCCCTGTGCGTGGCAAAGACGCAGCATTCGATCACCCACGACCCGAACCTGAAGGGTGCGCCCAAGGGTTGGCGTCTTTTGGTACGGGAGATCCGGCCGTCCCTCGGCGCCGGGTTTCTGGTGTGCCTCACCGGCGACGTGATGACGATGCCCGGGCTGCCGAAGCGGCCTGCTTCGGAGCACGTCGACGTGGACCCGTTGGGGCGGATCGTGGGCCTGCATTGACGAGCGCTCCCGGCACGGCGCGCCCTTGCTCCGGGAGCAGACTCGCGCTCTGTCGCGGGGCGTGTGGGGATAGGCAAAGGGGCGGCAGGCAGGCTCCGGTTGAACGGCCGGAGCCCGCACTGCCGTCCCTTCTCCCTTTATTTCGGGTACGCCCAGGATTGATGCGTCCTACATGACGCACGGATTGCAATTTCCCTATTGACATCTCGGCTAGGCCGTACTATTATCACGGTGTACTAGTTAACTAGTGCACCCGTTGCGCAGAGCGCAAGTGGAAGCACATCATCACGAAGGAGGTGTGGGGTATGCGACTCGACTTCGACCTCTCCAAACCGATCTACCAGCAGATTATCGATGAATTCCGGCGGCAGGTCGCAAGGGGTCGGTTGGCACCGGGCGATCGCATCCCCTCGCAGCG
>JAAYLA010000242.1 GCA_012522135.1 Bacillota bacterium
TGCTGGCTCGCACCGGGGTATCTCTACAGCAGATGAAGGAGCAGGCCGTGCACCGAGTCTGCGACATGATTCGCGAGGGCTTGAACGTTCCCGGTGCCGGAGTGCCCGCCACACGCCGGGGCCGCACAGCAACCGGTGGCATGTCGTGGTGGTTGAATCGCCTCATCTCTGGAACAACGGGGTAGCTGTCTGCTTGGAGGAACGGCTTCTTGCCCCAAACTTCTTGACTCAGACCCCGGGCAGAGCATGGCTTTTCGTACCGCACCCATGTGGTATAATAACCTTGGTCAATTCTTGCCTGCCCGAGGAGGCATGCTGTTGTTACAGATTCTATGTCCCAATGACTTTGCCCAATCGATCTTCGACATCGATCTCGACGGGCTGAGAAAGCTCGGAATTTCGGGAATGATTCTCGACTTGGACAATACCCTCATGGCCTGGGATCGAGACGAAGTCCCCGCCAAGGCCGTCAAGTGGGTCAACACGGCGAAAGAGAAGGGCTTTTCCCTTTGTATTGCCTCAAACGCCACGGGTTCGCGTGTCGCCCACATTTCCGAAACCCTTGGCATTCCCGCCATCTCGAAAGCGGTCAAGCCACGCAAGAAACCGTTCCGGAAGGCACTGGAGATCTTGAAGTTGCCTCCGGAGCAGGTGGCCGTCGTCGGCGACCAGGTGTTTACCGACGTCCTAGGCGGCAACCGCATGCAGCTTTATACAATCCTCATCAATCCCGTCAGCCGTAAAGAGCTCCGCACGACGCGCATGGTGCGGCGGGTCGAGCGCCGGGTTATTCAACGGCTGCACCGGAAAGGTTACCTGTCCGATCGCGCCTTCCGGCTGCGTCTGGGCGAACCGTGCGCGGACGGTCCATCGAGCGGAAAGCAGGGACGGTACTGATGGCGGGACGGGAAGCTGTCTGCCAAGGCTGCGGGAGCGTGTTCCAGTCGGAACATCCCGACGAGCCGGGATACGTGCCGCAACACGTCCTCGAGCGCGGCCAGACCGACCTGCGGTGCCGCCGCTGTTTCCGTCTCGAGCACTACGGCGTGAAACAGGCGGAAAACCGCCGCACGGTCCCGTCGGCGAGCCTGGCGCCGCCCGACGCGCCCGGAGAAGTGGAACGGGCCGTGGCGGACGCCGACGCGGTCGTCATGGTGGTCGACCTGTGGGATTTTGAGGGTTCTTTTCTCCCGGACCTGGTTGCTCCGGCTCGAGGCCCCGTCATTATGGTCGTCAACAAGGTTGATCTCTTGCCCACACGCACTCCTCGCCATGAGGTCATCGCCTGGGTACACGATAGGGCCCGCAGCGCCGGTGTGAACGCAGCGGAAGTACGTCTGATCAGCGCCGAACGGGGGACGGGCGTGAAGGCGCTGCGCAAGTTCTTTGAATCGGAAATCGGCCCTCGCAGCCGCATCGCTCTCGTCGGCGCCGTCAACGTGGGCAAGTCCGCGCTGATCCGAGCGCTGTTGCCCAAAGGCTCATCGGGGCCTACCACTTCCACTTTGCCCGCCACGACCCAGCACGTCGTCTCGCACTCATTGGGTCGCGACGGCCTTACTATCCTGGATACGCCGGGAGTAATACCCGGTCACCGGATCCCGGATCTTCTTTGTCCGCAGTGCGCCGCCGCGCTCGTACCCAGGAAACGTCTCCGCAGCAAGCTGGTACATATGGGCGGCGGAAAAGGCGTCTTGTTCGGTGGACTGGCGGCGGTCCGCTGTGACGATGAGAGCTTGCCCGAGATCGTTACCTTGGCCTTTACCTCCGAGAACGTCCCGCTACACTACACTCGCGCCGCAAGGGTCATCGAGCTGCTGCAAGGCGAGGGAAAGCATTGGCTCCACACCGATTGCCCCGCCTGCCGCAGCCGCTTGGAAGAGGGCGGCTGGGAGGACGTGCAGTACACGGTGAGCGAGATGGAGGAGCTCGCAATACCGGGCCTCGGCTGGGTCTCGCCTCGCGGCGGCGAACTGCACGTCACCGTCACGGTGCCCGCAGGCGCCCTCGTCAAGCTGCGTCCTCGCCTGATCGGCAGCAAGACCCCCTCGCGCAGTGCTGCTCCGAGAAAAAGAACGGGTTTCAAATCGAAGCGCTGAAGAGGAGTTTACCTGCGGCGGCAAGAATCCTTCATTCTTGACTCGGCTTCAGGGGAGCGGCCGAATGAGCCCTTGTCGCGTCCGAGGAGGGAGATTGATTGTCTCTACGCTTTCTTACAGCAGGTGAGTCGCACGGACAAGCCCTGACCGCCATTTTAGAGGGCATGCCGGCCGGGCTCCCGTTGCCCGCCGACGCGATCGATGCGGAACTTGCCCGGCGCCAAACAGGATACGGTCGCGGACGGCGGATGAAGATCGAACAAGACCGTGTGCAAATCCTTTCCGGTTGCCGCTTCGGCTACACCCTGGGCAGTCCGATCGCGTTGCAGATTACAAACCGCGATTGGAAGAACTGGGAGGAGCGGATGGCTCCGCAGGCGACCGCCGGGACTGAGGGGGAGGAAGGGCCGCCTGGACCGCCCGAGTGGGAACGTGTGCGCAGTCCCAGGCCGGGCCATGCCGATCTAGCCGGAGCGCTGAAATACGGGCACCGCGATCTGCGCAACGTGCTGGAAAGGGCCTCAGCCCGAGAGACCGCCGCGCGCGGCGCCGTGGGCGCCATAGCCAAAGTGCTCCTGCGCCGTTTCGGAATCGACGTCGGCGGCCACGTGGTGCGCATCGGCGACGTGGAGGCTCCGGGTTTTCGAGGCGATCTGGAGGCCATGCGGCAGGCGGCTGAGGCCTCCGAGGTACGCTGCGCCGATCCCGAAGCCTCCGTGCGCATGATCGGTGAGATCGAGCGGGCGAAAGCCCAAGGCGACACCGTGGGCGGCGTGTTTGAGATCATCGCGGTCGGCGTGCCGCCGGGCCTTGGCAGCCACGTCCATTACGACCGCAAGCTGGACGGGCGCATCGCGGGGGCGCTCATGAGCATTCAGGCCATGAAGGGCGTCGAGTTCGGGCTAGGATTCGAAGCGGCGAGGCGCTTCGGTTCCGAGGTGCACGATCCGATCGGGTACATACCCTATCCGGATGACTGGAGCCCCGACAGTCCCGACCGGCTCGCCTACGGCTTTACGCACCACCGAAACAACGCCGGTGGAATCGAGGGCGGCATGTCCAACGGAGAACCGATCGTGGTGCGGGTAGCCATGAAGCCGATCTCGACCCTGTACACGCCCCTTCCGAGCGTGTCGTTCGAGACGAAAGAGGAGCTGCCGGCCAGCATCGAACGGTCCGACTACTGTGCCGTGCCCGCGGCGGTCGTAGTGGGGGAGGCGGTCGTCGCCTTTGAACTGGCCAGGGCCTTTCTCGAGAAGTTCGGCGGAGACAGCATCGCCGAGATCGACCGGAACTACCGCGGCTACCTGGAACAGCTGAGGAGCGTGTAGTCCATGGGCCAACCGGGGCCGCGGCACGTCATCCTGCTCGGGTTCATGGGGAGCGGAAAGACGACCGTCGGAAGGCTGATCGCCGAGCGGATGGGCCTTCCCTTCGTCGATACCGACCGCTGCGTGGAAGAGCTCGCGGGCATGACGATTCCGGAGATCTTCGACCGTGCCGGCGAAGAGACTTTCCGTTCGTATGAAACGCGGGCCCTGCGCCACGCCTTGGACGGGCCGCCGTCGATCATCGCGACGGGGGGCGGCATCGTCACGCGCGAGGAGAACTGGCCGCTGATGACGTCTCGTGGTGTGACCGTCTGGCTGCGGGTCGGCTTCGACACCCTGCGCCGGCGCTTGGCGGACAGCAAGGACCGTCCTCTTCTCTCGGGCGACACCACCTGGGAGCGCACCCGGCGGCTTTACCTCCAGCGCGAGCCCCTATACCGGCGCGCCGCTGCCTGGGTCGACGGCGAGCAGCCCGCAGAGGTAGTGGCCGACACCGTCATCAAAGCGGTCGGCAGTCTGCCGGACGCGCGGAACGATCGGGTGGAGTAGGTGACCATGGTCGAACTGCAGGTCTTATCTGGACGGACCGATCAGTATCCCATTTACGTAGGCGCCGGTACGCTGCCTCGCCTCGGCGAGTTGTGTGTGAAGGCCGGGCTCGGCCGGCGTGCGCTCATCGTGACGGACCGCAGCGTCGCGTCGCGCTATCTCGACACGGCACGGGATTCCTTAGCGCGATCCGGTTTCGCCGTGGAAGCCGCGGTAGTACCCGACGGTGAAGAACAAAAATCTTGGCAAACGGCAGGAAAGCTGCTCGACCGCTGCGTCGAGGCGAAGCTCGAGCGCACGTCCTTTATAGTGGCGCTTGGCGGCGGGGTCATCGGAGATCTGGCGGGCTTCGTCGCTTCCGTTTACATGCGCGGCATCCCCTTCGTCCAAGTACCGACGACGCTCCTGGCTCAGGTGGACGCGTCGGTAGGGGGGAAGGTAGCCGTCAACCATCCCGGGGGCAAGAACCTGATCGGGTCCTTCCACCAGCCCGCCCTCGTCTTGAGCGATACCGCCCTGTTGGATACGCTGCCTGACCGGGAGCTGGCCGCGGGCATGGCGGAAGTGGTAAAACACGGTCTGATCCGTGATCCTGAGCTTTACGCCTTCGTTTCGGAAGCGCCGGAACGTTTCCGCAGCCGGGATCCCGAGGCGCTGCGGCGGGTGATCGTCGATTCGTGCCGCATCAAGTCGGACATCGTCTTGCGGGACGAAAAAGAGCAAGGCGAGCGGGCCGTCCTCAACTTCGGCCATACCATAGGCCACGCCGTCGAAGCCGCCGCGGGGTACGGCCGCTATACCCACGGTGAAGCGGTCGCCATCGGCATGGTCACGGAGGCGCTGCTCTCGACAAAGGTCGGGCGTGTGACGGCAGAGGACATAGCAAAGTTGGTTCGGGTGCTGGAAGATCTCGGCCTTCCAACCCGTCCCGAGCCAGGTGTGGTGGCCCACGCGGGAGAATACTTGATGCGGGACAAAAAGGTCCGGGAGGGAAAGCTGCGCATGGCGCTTCTCGCCCGGATCGGGTGGGCCGAGGTGACGGACCAAATCGGGCCCGAGACGGCGCTCTTGGCTTTGGAGCGTGTGACGGCGGGAGACTACGCTCTGTGAAGGGGCGGAACATCTGGGCGGGAGCGGATGCGGTGTGAGTGACGGACGCAAGCTGGGCATCCTGGTATTGCACGGACCCAACTTGAATCTGCTGGGCACTCGGGAAGTCGCCGTCTACGGCCACACCCGGCTCGAGGAGATAAACCGTGCGCTGGAAGCCCGCGCCGAGGCCCACGGAGTGCGTATGGAGATCGTCCAGTCGAATCACGAAGGTGAGCTGATCGACGCTATCCACCGTGCCCGGGACTGGGCTCATGGGATCATCATCAACCCGGCGGCCTACACCCACACGAGCGTTGCCTTGCGGGATGCCCTGGCGGCAGTCGGTTTGCCCGCCGTGGAAGTGCACCTGAGCAACGTGCACGCCAGAGAGCCGTTTCGGCACAGGTCCCTCACGGCGCCGGTCGTTTGGGGTCAGATCGTAGGTTTCGGCCCCCTCGGTTACTTATTGGCCTTGGATGCTTTAGTGGACCGTTTGACAAAGCATGCAACATGACAGAGGAGATGGAGCAAGTGGCAGATGTTACCCGGCGGCTTGAGGCGATCCGGGCCCGGCTGAACGAGGAAGGCCTCGACGCGCTGTTGGTGCAGAGCGCGGTGAACAGGCGTTACCTCAGCGGGTTCACGGGCAGCGCCGGCGCGCTCGTCATTTCCCCGGAGCGCGCGTGGATTTTCGTCGACTTCCGATACGTCGAGCAGGCAAAAGCCGAGGCGCCGGCCTTTGAACTCGTCCAGTTCGACGCTTTCTTGCCACGCCTGCGTGAGGTGTTCCAAAGCGCGGGTATCGAGCGCGTGGGCTTCGAAGCAGCGCACGTGAGCGTAGCCGCCTCGAAGTCGCTCGAGCGTGAATTGCCGGACGTCGACTGGACCCCTACCGTCAACTGGGTTGAGACGGCCCGGGGCATCAAGGAGCCCGAGGAACTCGCTACAATGCAGCAGGCAATCGACCTGGCCGACGAAGCCTTCGAGCATATTCTCGGTTATCTCGAGCCGGGCAGAACCGAGAAGGAGATCGCTTTGGAGCTTGAATTCTACATGCGTCGCCGCGGAGCAGAACGTTTGGCCTTTGCTACCATCGTCGCTTCGGGCCCGAACGGTGCCTTGCCCCATGCCGTACCGACCGATCGTGAGCTGCAGCGCGGCGATCTCGTGACCCTCGATTTCGGCTGCGTGGTGGACGGCTACGCTTCCGACCTGACCCGCACGGTGGCGATCGGCGAGCTCGACGGGCGGGGGCGGGAGCTGTATGAACTCGTACTGCGGGCCCAACTCGCCGGCATCCAGGGTGTTCGTCCCGGACGGCTCGGCAAGGAAGTGGACGCCGACGCACGCAGCGTGATCGCGCAGGCCGGATACGGTGAACACTTCGGACACGGTTTAGGTCACGGCGTCGGCTTGGAAGTGCACGAAGAATTTCCCAGGCTGTCCACTCGCGGCGAGGTAGAACTCGAGCCCGGCATGGTCTGCAGCGTGGAACCCGGCGTCTACATTCCTGGTTGGGGCGGCATCCGCATCGAGGATTTGGTCGTGGTGACGTCCGATGGATGCAGAGTCCTCAGCCGGTCAAGCAAGGAGCTTCTAATCATTTAGGGTGACGAGTTTGCTTGGAAGGGAGAGAGCGCAATGATTTCAGTAAACGATCTGCGTCCTGGACTCACCATCGAGCTGGAGGACGGCATCTGGTCCGTCATCGAATTCCTCCACGTCAAACCGGGCAAGGGTGCTGCTTTTGTACGTACGAAACTGAAGAACATCCGCACGGGTCAAGTACAGGAACGGACATTCCGCGCCGGTGAGCGCGTCCAGCGGGCTCACATCGAGACCCGTGAGATGCAGTACCTCTATGCCAGCGGCGACGAATACGTGTTTATGGATACGACCTCGTACGACCAGCTCACCCTCACGCGGGATCAGCTGGGTGACGCTTTGAAGTACATGAAAGAGAACATGGTCGTCCAGCTGCAGATGTACGAGGGAAAGCCCATCGGCGTGGAACTGCCTACCACCGTCGAGCTCGAGGTTACCTACACCGAACCGGGGCATAAGGGCGACACGGCAACGGGAGGCACAAAACCGGCCACCCTGGAGACCGGCATCACGATTCAAGTGCCCCTCTTTATCGAACAAGGTGAAAAGGTACGGGTGGACACGCGCACGGGCGAGTACCTGTCCCGCGTGTAATCGAGCCGAGGTGAACGAGCTCGCGAACAGTGAAAGGTCCCACATCCTCGGGGGTGGGGCCTTTTCTCATATTCGGCCTCCGTGGGACATACAGTTTACCGTGACAAGTCCCCTGGAGGTAGGCCGATGCGTCTTGCTGATCCGATTCGCCGTATTCTTCCCAGACGACTGGCCGACGCGCTGGATTTGGCGTTGGATAAGGCGGGATCCGGTAGACTACAGTCGCTCCGGATTCGCCGGGACAAGCCGCTTTCCGTCACAATCGACGGCACTGAGCGCTTCCCTACGGACACGGGCGAGCTGAGGAGGGAACCGCTGCGGCCTCTTGTGCCCACCGCCGCGGAGGTTGAAGACATCCTGGTCGCCGCCTCCCAAGGTTCGTATTATGCCGTCGAGAGCGAGCTGCGCCGGGGGTACTTGACGCTGCCCGGGGGCCACCGTTTGGGCGTAGCCGGCGAAGCAGTCACAGGGCCGGACGGAATCGAAAGCCTCAAGCACATTACCTCGGTCCACCTGCGCTTCGCACATGAAGTCATCGGTTGCGCAGACAAGGTGTTGCCATACATCGTATCTCCCGGCGCGGTGCGTCCTTGGCACACGCTGGTCGTGGGCCCTCCCGGTTCGGGAAAGACGACCCTCCTGCGCGACATCGTCCGGCAACTGTCTCTCGGGACCCCCCAGGCCGGCGGCCGTGGCTTTCAGGTGGCCGTTGCCGACGAACGTTCGGAAATCGCCGGGTGTTACCAAGGTCAGGCGCAGCTCGACGTAGGTCCCCGCACTGACGTGATAGACGGTGCGCCGAAGGCCGCGGCCATCGCGATGTTGATCCGGAGCATGTCGCCAGAAGTGGTGGTGACGGACGAAATCGGCGCACCCGAAGACGCGGCGGCCGTCGCGGACCTTCTGCGCTGTGGCGTGACGCTCATCGCCTCGGCCCACGGAACGAGTTTCGAGGACCTCAGCCGGCGGCCTATGTTCAAGCCGCTGCTCGAGGCCCGGGCCTTCCAGTGCGTGATCGAGCTGAGCGGCCGCCGGGGAGTAGGAACGGTCGAGCGGGTAGTCGATCCACGGCGCGCGACCGGGGCCGTGGCGGCAACTGCATACGCAAGGGGGCGAGCCGGGTGACCCAGCGGCTCATAGGAGCGTCCCTCATCGTGTTAGGTGGTAGCCTCTACGGCCTTGCCCTCGCCCGCACGTTGCACGCCAGGTTGCGCGAAGTGCGGGAGTTGGTCGATGCACTGCACCTGCTCGCCGCCGAGATCGCCCACGTCCGGGCGCCGTTGCCGGAAGCATTGGAGCGGGTAGCTAGGGCCAGCCGGGGCACGGTGCGTGTGCTGTTCAGTGAACTCGGTGCGGCGGTCGCGAGGTGCAGCGAAGGACCCATCGGCGGGGTTTGGTCGGCGGTGCTCGCCGCGTGGGCCGACCAGAGCTCGCTGGAAGGCGAGGAGATCGACGTGTTGCAACGCCTGGGTGGGCTCATCGGGCGGACCGGCGTCGACGATCAGGTGCGTGCCCTGCGCCACGCAGCGGAACGTCTAGGCACAATTGCGAATCGGCTGGAAAGCAGCGTTGAACGGGATGCCCGGCTGCGCCTCTACTTGGGGGTGGCGGGCGGCGTCACCTTGGCCATCTTGCTGGTCTGACCGGTGGGAGGAGACGGTAGGTGGACATTACCCTGATCTATCGCATCGCGGGCGTGGGGATCATCGTTGCCATCTTGCATATTTTCCTGTCCCAGGCCGGCCGGCAAGAGCAGGCGCAGATGTTGAGCCTCGCCGGTGTACTGATCGTGCTGCTCTCGCTGATCCAGCTCATCGCGCAGCTGTTTCGCGACGTAGAACTCGTCTTCCGCTGGTGGTAAGCGATGGAGGGCATTATTCGCATCGTCGGTATCGGCATCGCCATGGCGGTTGTCATCGGTATTCTCCGGAGCACGCACACACCGATGGCCGTGCAACTGAGCATCTCCTTTACCGTGGTCATGATGCTCGTCCTGATCGAACCGCTGCGGGAAGTTCTGACCTTTTTCGCCGAAATGGGCCGGCGCGCGGGGATGGACCGGCATCATCTGGAGGTGCTCTTTAAAGCCGTCGGCATCGCTTACGTCGCTTCGGTCGGTGCACAGCTGGCCAAAGATGCGGGTGAACAGAGCGTGGCCGTCCTGATTGAGCTGGGCGGGAAGGTGCTCATCCTCACCGTCGCCATCCCCGTCTTCAGCAGCATCCTGCTCTCCTTGCTGCGACTTCTGCCTTGACCGGAAGTGGAGGAAAGGAGCACCGCGCATGAGCCGAGCCGGTCGTCTTATCCTTTGCATCAGCCTCGCGATCGCGACCTATACGGCGGCGGCGCGGGCTCAGGTGCCAGCGACTACGGCCCCGGTCATCGATGTGGTGGACGAACAGATCGGCGCGGTGCCAACGGACGAAATGGAGCGCTTTCTCGCCTCCCTGGATCCGACTGCCCGCGATGTTCTGCCCCCCTTTGATTTGCGCTCTTTGGTGCGCGATCCGGCAGGACACGGCGTGCGGGTTGATTTTTCCCAGTTGCTCGCGTGGGGCGGCCGGTTACTGTTGGGGGAGATTGCCGAGAGCACACGGCTACTCTTACAACTTATCATCTTGGCTGTGGCGAGCGCGCTGCTCAAGGCGTTGGCGGGGTCTTTGGGCGGCAAAGACGTGACCGACGTTGCGTTCATGGTCTCCCTGCTCGCACTCCTGCTCCTCGGCGTACAAGCTTTTCGCACCGTAGTCGACCTGGCAGACGGCGCGATCACCCAAATGGTCTCCTTCATGCACGCCGTGGTGCCCCTTCTTACTACGCTGCTCGTCGCCGTCGGAGGTGTCACGTCGGCTGCGGTCTTTCACCCTCTGTTGATCTCGGTCGCCGTCGTCGTAGGTACGGTCGTGCGCACCGTGATCCTTCCGCTGGCCTTTGCAGGAGTCGTCATTACGCTGATCAGCCAGTTTTCCGATGAAGCGACGGTCGGCAGGTTAGGCGGACTGATCCATAAGGCGAGTACAACCCTGCTCGGCATCGTGTTCATCGTCTTCCTGGGGGTCATCGCGATGCGAGGCGCTTTGGGGCCGGTCGTCGACGGGCTAGGCATTAGAACGGCAAAGTTTCTCACGGGAACGTTCGTTCCGGTCATCGGCGGACGGCTGGCCGACGCGATGGATGTCGTGGTGGGTGGATCGCTGTTGATCAAGAATGCCGTCGGCGCCTTCGGCATGTTGGTCGTGTTCGTGATTACCGCCTTGCCTGCGCTGAAGATCTTCTCACTTCTGATCATTTTTCGCGCGGCCACTGTGTGTATCGAACCGATCGCCGACGAGAAGCTCGTGCGGGCCGTCTCGAGCCTGGGTGATGGCGTAGCCTTAGTCCTTTCTTGCGTGTTGACCGCTGCGCTCATGTTCTTTCTCTCGGTTACGGCCCTTGTCGCGCTTGGAAATCTGACGGTGGTGATGCGATGATTTCCGCGGTGACCGAGTGGATTCGCGCCGTATTGCTCGTGTCCTTCCTGTCGGTTTTGGTGCGGCTGCTCTTGCCGGACAACGGGCTACGCCCGTTCGTGCGGCTTGTGACCGGCCTCGTCGTCTTGTCCGTCCTCGTCCAGCCGATTCTGGTGCTCGTCGGTGCGGTGCCCGGTTGGGACGGGCGGCCCTTGGAAGGATTGGCGAACGTGTCGGTACCATCGACGGCGGCTTCACTGGCGGCGGGAGAAGCTGTGCGGGATAGGGGACGGCAGGCCGCGGTCGAGCAAGTTCGGATGCACGTGCGCAGTCAAATCGAGGCCCTCGTCTCGTTGGTGGCTGAAGTGGACGGCGTGCGTGTGGAGGAGCTGGTCCTGAGCGAAGACGGCGTGGACGGCCTTGCGCTCGCCCTGGATGGCAGACGGGATCCGGGAGAAGAACGGGTCCGCGAGCTCTTGTTCAAGTACTTCGGCATCGATCCGGACGTGGTGACGCTGCGGTGGACGGAGGAGGGAGCTTGACATGGACGGATGGCAACAGTGGGTGAAGCGCTTCTTGCCGGGGGGCGACGGCAGCGGCACGCAGTCCCCGCGCCGAGCCCAATCCCTTCTCTTACTGGCCGGTCTCGGCGCGCTGCTGCTTCTGCTCGGCCGCCTTGATTCACCCGCATCTCCTCCGGCAACGAACCTCCAGAGCGCGGGGGTCGGCCTTCCTGCTTCGCCGCGGCGGGAAGGCGGATACGAGGCGGAGCTCGAGGAGCGGGTCGAAAAGCTCCTCCGTGCCATGCGCGGCGTGGGCGAGGTTGAGGTGATGATCGTCCTGGATTCGTCCGCCCGGCACGTTTTCGCCATGGAAAGGACCGAGGAGAGGAGGTACGAACCGTCGGCGGATGGCGCCAACCCATCTCTAGCCGAGGTGCGCCTGACGGAACGCCCGGTCATCGTCCGGGAGGACCAAGGGCGCAGCGAGAGCCCGTTGGTCGTAACTTCGTACCAACCCGAAGTGCGCGGGGTGGTGGTGCTCGCCGAGGGTGCCTACGACCCCGGACTGCGATACGAGCTGTTCAAGGCGGTGCAGGCGCTCTTAGGCGTTCCGGCTCACCGAATCCAGATATTCCCAAAGGAGTGAGGCATATGGCGGTTTTTCACGCGGTCGAGCGCAACGTATGGAAACGGGTGTTGCTCCTGGTGTCGTTGCTTCTCGTGGCGGGGCTCGTCTACGTGGCGACGGAGTCATCGCTGACTTTGAGACCGGCCACGGCCCCGGCGCGGCTGGAAGAAGTTTCGGGCGACGGAACCGGCGACGCCCCGGCAGACGACATTGCGGCCGGCGGAGGGTTGTCAGTGACCGTGGAACCGGTATCGGCGAGCTTTTTCGACGAATACCGGCTCGAACGTGAACGGAGCCGCTCGCTGCAAGTGGAGCAGCTGCGGTACCTGATTGAGAGCGGCCACGTCGACACGGAGCGTGAGGCCGTGGCCGAGCTGATTGCCCTGTTGGACCGGACGGATCTCGAGCTCCAAACGGAGAGTCTGTTGCGGGCCCGGGGATTGACGGAAGCGTTGGTCGTGATCGGGGACCACGGAGTGATCGTCGTGGTAAACGAGACGATCGGTCAGAGCGAGGCCCATGCGATAGGCAGCATCGTGGCGCCGGTGACCGGCAAGTCGCTGGAACACATCACGATCAGCGACGGGGTGCGGTTGCCGTAACACTCGGGCAGGAAAGGAGACGCCTAACGAGAACATATAAGGCACCTATTGATGGGAATCTAACCAGAGCGGTCCATGTGCGGGCCTTTGGCCCAACGTGGCACTCCTGCACTTTTCGGGTGACCCGCTTCGCACGGGTCGCCTATCGCGAAAGGAGTCGAAGGGCTCATGCAAGTGCATGAGATTAAGGAGCTAATCAAGGCTGTCTCGGACAGCGAGATCGTAGAGTTCATTCTTGAAGACGACGCCTCGGACCTGCGCATCGTGTTGCGCAAGGCCGCGGGCGCCGTGCCGGCTCCGGTCGCGCTGACCGCGGCCCAACCCGCGGCACCGCCGCAGACTACGTTGCCGCCCGCTGCGGCCCAGCCGGCGTCCGATGTGCAAAGCGGCGAGGAATCGTTTGACGACGAGCGGTACATTACCATTACCGCCCCGATGGTGGGCACCTTTTACCGCGCGCCCGCGCCCGACGCGCCGCCGTACGTCGAAGTCGGCGACCTGGTCGAGGAGGGCCAGGCCTTGTGCATTATCGAGGCGATGAA
>JAAYLA010000243.1 GCA_012522135.1 Bacillota bacterium
ACGTCCGGCGTAATCTCCACTCCCAGGTTCGCAGGGCCCGGGTGCAAAATGAGCACGTCCCTTTTCGCCGCACGCTGCAGCCTTTCCCGAGTGATGCCATAGAGCCTGTGGTATTCCCGCAGCGAGGGGAAGAGCCCGGGCATCTGCCGCTCCCGCTGGATGCGCAAAACGTTTACCACGTCCGCACCGTCGAGGGCCGCAGCGAGATCCGTGTACACCTCGACGCCCATTTTCTCGATGCCGACCGGAATTAACGTAGGCGGGCCGACGACCCGCACCTTGGCCCCCATCGTCTTCAAGCCCCAGATGTTCGACCGGGCCACCCGGCTGTGCATGATGTCGCCGACGATCGTCACCGTAAGCCCTTCGATCCGTCCTTTCCGCTCGCGGATAGTAAAAAGATCCAATAGGGCCTGGGTCGGATGCTCGTGGATGCCGTCGCCTGCGTTGATGACCCGGGCTTTCGTGACTTTCGCGAGCAGATGAGGAGCGCCCGCTGACTGGTGCCGGATCACGATGATATCGGCTCCGAGAGCCTCGATCGTCTCCGCGGTGTCCGTAAAGCTTTCGCCCTTTTGCACGCTGCTCGTCGCAACCGTGATGTTCGTCACGTCAGCGCTCATCCACTTGGCGGCCATCTCGAAGCTCGTGCGGGTACGCGTCGACGGCTCGTAGAACAGCGTAACGACGACACGCCCCCGCAGCGTGGGGAGTTTCTTGACGTCCCGCTCGAAGATCTGCTTGCACGGCTCGGCCGTATCCAGGATGGTCGTGATCTCTTCCGCGCTCACGCCCCGCAAGCCGAGCAAGTCTTTTCTCGTGAATGCCACTTATCTCGCCCCCTTATCGGCCCGTCACGTGGCCCGCTCGACCAACACGACCCGGTCCTCGCCGTCGGTCTCCCTGAGCATGACCTGGACCTGCTCTGCTTTGGACGTCGGCACGTTCTTACCGACGAAGTCCGCGCGGATGGGCAGCTCCCTGTGGCCCCGGTCGATCATGACGGCCAGTTGAATGCGCGCGGGACGGCCGAGGTCGATGAGGGCGTCCAAGGCGGCCCGGACGGTGCGACCGGTGTAGAGGACGTCGTCGACGAGGACAATGATCTTGTCGTCGACGGCAAAGGGTATTTCCGTTTTTCTCACGATGGGTTGCTGGGCGATGGTGGTCAAATCGTCTCGGTAGAGGGTGATATCGAGGATGCCGGTGGGAACACGCTGCGATTCGATGTCCTCGATGATCTCTTGTAGCCGCTGCGCCATGGGGACGCCGCGAGTGCGGATCCCGACGAGGCAAACATTCTCGACGCCCTTGTTCGCCTCCACGATCTCGTGGGCGATGCGCACGAGGGCACGGCGCATCCCGGCCTCATCCAGTAGCTGGGCCTTCTCGACAAAAGCCAACGCCTTTCAACCTCCCTACGCGGGCGGCAAAAGGCGCGCAAAAAACCGAAGGACGGACTATCCTTTTTTGTGCGCCCCTTGCCAGCCTCACTGGACTGCCTTAAAGGAGCATGCTGTGTTCACATCGGCGCAGCACCGGCGAGCCACTCCCGAGCGTGCCGCGACGCGCTGCCCGAAGTTCGCATTCGGCTTATTTTAGCAGGAACTAGACATGACGGTCAAGGGCGCATTTCGGTGAGGACTGAGTCAAGCCAACCGGGTGAAAGTTTCCCAACGTCGAGCCGGCATGCCACTGTCGTTGCTGCTGGGCGGTGACCGGCAAAAACGTCACCCGAGCGTCTTTCGCAGCCGGCGCATATCCTCGGGCAAGTCCGCCTCGAACGACAGGAGCTCGCCTGTACGGGGGTGGACGAATTCAAGCCGGTAGGCATGGAGTGCGATCCCCTCGTCCGGCAAAGCCGGGTCCCGCGGGGCACCGTATCGCCTGTCGCCGACGAGAGGATGGCCGATGTGCGCCATGTGCACCCGGATTTGATGGGTGCGGCCCGTGACGAGCTCGGCCCGTACCGAAGAAAAGTCGCCGAACCGCTCAAGACATGTGAAATGGGTAACGGCGGGTTTGCCGTCCGGCAAGACCGCCATGCGCTGACGGTTCAACGGATCTCTGCCGATGGGCGCGTTGACCGTCCAGCGCTCGTCGGGCACCTTGCCGTGCACGAACGCGACGTAGCGGCGCACCACCGTGCGGGCCTGCAGCTGCCGCACCAAATCCATGTAGGCCATCGGTTCCTTCGCCACCACCATGAGTCCCGACGTGCCTTTGTCGAGCCGGTGCACTATGCCCGGCCGCTCCTTACTTCCGACTCCGCGCAACTCGCAGTGGGCGAGCAACGCATTCACGAGCGTGCCTTCGGTATTGCCCGGCGCCGGATGGACCACCATGCCCCGCGGCTTGTTCACCACGATCACGGAGCCATCTTCGTACACGATGTCGAGGGGGATCGCCTCCGGCTCCGGAACGGGTGACGGAGGCAGGGGCAGCACGACCTCGATCACGTCGCCTGCCGATAAGCGAAAGGACGGACGATTCACGACGCTCCCGTTCACCCGCACGCGCCCGTCGGCGATGAGACTTTGCACGAAATTGCGGGAAACGAAAGGCTCGCCGTAAGCCGCGAGGTACTTGTCGATGCGCTCGCCGCCCTCCTGCGCAGCCACACGCACCGTGCGTTCATCCATCGGACGTGCGCTCCCCCTCGGCCCCCGCCGGCGCGCACTGCGCAGACGCGGGATCGGCAGTATCCTTCCCTGTTCCTTCCCCCGCCGGCTTGTAGAAAAACGAAGCCCACAAAAGAAGCGCCACACCGCAGACGATCGCCGTGTCCGCGACGTTGAACACGGGAATCAGAGGCACGTCGATGAAGTCGGTCACAAAGCCCGTGCGCAGCCGGTCGATCATATTGCCGACCGCGCCACCCAGGCCGAGCCCCAAAGCTGCCTGCACCAAAGGCGGTTCGGCAAAAATCCTCCTGCGGAAGACGACCGCGGCGACGACGAGTAACGCAGCGACCGCGATGAAAAGGGACCTCTGGAAAGGAAGGAGACCAAAGGCTGCCCCGGGATTGCGCACGTGGGTCCAAGCGAGAAGGCCGGGAATGATGGTGACCGATTCGTACTCCGGCAAGTAGCGGATCACGATGGCTTTTGTAACTTGGTCTACGATCGGGACGAGCACGGCCAGGAGTGCGAACACCTCGGGACCTCCTCCACGCTGCACATGACCCGGAAGGTGGGCCTTGCTCTCCCATCGTACCATAGGGCGGAAGGAACCGGAATGCCTGTCCTATCTGCCCCTTTCAGCCGTTTCCCTTGTCCGTCCCGTCGTCGTCAGCGTCGTACGCCTCCGGCGTATCTTGGGGCGTGTTCGCGGTCCCGTGCCGTGCCACGATCTCCCAGGCATCGTCGCGGTCGATGTCGTGCCTTCCGTAAGCCGCACGGCCGAAGGGAGGCCATAGCGCCGCTTCCTCGGCCGGTCGATAGTAGGACAAATCCTCATCGTCTTCGGCCTGGCACGTGACGCACTTCGCAGCGTAGGGAAGCGCCTCGAGCCGTTCATTCGCAATCGGCCGGCCGCATCCTGCGCAAAGTCCGTACGTGCCCTCGTCGACGCGGCGAAGGGCGTCTTCAATCAGCCCGAATGTGCGCTTTGCCTCCATCAGAAGCCCAAGGTCCTTTTGGCGTTCCATCGTCTCGTTGCCCAAATCTGACGTATGGTTGTCGATGCTGGACAGCTCTCCTACGGACGCGGTCATCTCCACGTCGAATCCCGCGGCCAAGGAAGCGATGCGCTCTCTTTGCTCGGCCTGCAGCGCCCGGAGCTTGCGCCGCATCCTGTCGACAAAAACAGTGTCCATCCATCCCGCTCCTCTTCTAGGGCACGCTCATCTCGTATTGGACGATGCCGGCGATGGAGGCGATGAACTCACCGATGATGGGCAAGTTGAGCGCGGCCAAACGGACTATAATCGCGACAAAGAGCGCGCTGACGAGGCTCACGCCGATCGCGATGCCGAAGCCCCGCGCCATGCCGGAGATGAGATTGAGCCAGAGCATGCGCCAAGGATTGCGGTACAGCTCGACGAGCTCCGCAATGCCCGCCTTGTCGAACGCTTCCACGGCCCCTTCCACGCGCCGCAGCAGCGTCTCGCATATGCCGGCATTCACGTGGCGCGACGAGGACATCTCTCCACCTGCCTCACTCACTTGCGTCTATACTGTCTCCGTCGCCGGGGCCGGCTATGTATAAAGGGCGGGACGGCGTCCGAGCGTAGAGGCGGCAAGCAGGTCAAAGGGACGGCCGGGTCGAAGCTACGCAGTCGACACGATACAGGAGGCATGCGGATTCCATGAAACCGAACACCCAACGTTCCGAACAGCTCTTTCGTGAAGCGAAGCGGCACATTGCAGGGGGCGTGAACAGTCCGTCCCGCTCCTTTGACGCCGTAAACCGCCCCTACCCCATCGTCATGGCGCGGGGTCAAGGGGCGTATCTTTGGGACGTCGACGGCAACCACTACATCGACTATCTGTGCGCCTACGGTGCGCTTTTGCTCGGCCACGCCCATCCCCGCATCGTTCAGGCCGTGCAGGAGGCGATGGCTCGCGGCAGCGTCTACGGGTGCTTGACCGAGCTGGAGATCGAGCTGGCCCGCCGGCTGAAGGAGCACATCCCTTTCGTCGACATGTTTCGGTTCAACGTATCGGGAACCGAAGCAGTGATGACGGCCATCCGGGTCGCTCGGGGCTACACGGGACGCAACAAGATCGTCAAGTTCGCCGGCGCTTACCACGGCCACTCCGACCCGGTGCTCGTCGAGGCGGGCAGCGGCTCGTCGACGCTGGGCATCGACGACAGCCTCGGCATCCCGCCCGGGGTGAAGCAAGATCTGATCACGATTCCATTTAACAACTTCGAAACATTGGCGGAGGCGGCCGCAACGCACGGAGAGGAGATCGCCGCGTTCTTGGTCGAACCCGTCGTGGGGAACTTCGGAATCGTGCCGCCGAAACCGGGCTTTCTGGAGAAGATCTCCGAGCTGGCGGAAAAGGTCGGTGCCTTGGTCATATGGGACGAGGTGATCACTGCTTTTCGCTTCCGACGCGGATCGGTGGAGCCCTTCTTCGGTTGCACGCCCGACCTCGTCACGTTGGGCAAGCTCATCGGCGGCGGGCTGCCCATCGGCGCCTACGGCGGACGGGCCGAAGTGATGCAAGTTATCGCACCGTTGGGCGGCGTGTACCAGGACGGCACGTTGGCCGGCAACCCGCTCAGCATGACCGCGGGCCTTGCGTTCCTCGACAGCCTGGATGACGAGATTTACGAGCGGACGGCCCGTTTTGCCATGATTCTGGCCGACGGGATCGAGGAAGCGGGCCGGCGCCACGGGATTGCGGTGCGGGTCGGGCGGTACGGCGGCGCCCTCTCGCCCTACTTTACGGATCAAGAGGTCACCGACTTCGAAGGGTGCGAGGCGTCGAGCTCCGAGCAGTTCGCGCGCTTTTTCGGACACATGATCGACCAAGGCATTTGCCTTGCACCCTCTAAGTACGAGGCCTGGTTCGTCTCGGCAGCCCACACGGAAGACGACATCGCGTACACCTTGGAAGCGATCGACAAAGCCTTCGCTCGGATGGCCCGCGGCGAGTAGGCGTAGGCAGTCGACAGGGTAGGTCAGCGCGGCAAAGGGGGCACGTGGTGCCAAGCATACGTAGGCGGAATGTGCTCCCAAGCCGCGGGGCCGCCGTATTGCCGCGCACCTCCCTGGGCCGCCTGAATGCTGGGGAAAGCAAACTCCTTCACGCAAATCTTCGCCCCGCGGTCAATGAAGAACAAGTAATAGGTTTCACCCACTTGGTGAATGCGCACCGCGGGTTCAGCGGCGCTGCGCACGATCCGCAGTTCCCTTGCCAGTCTGTAACGGGACGTCGCGTCCACCGCAAAGTGAGGGCAGGTGGCCGAGCTCCCGTCGACGTCGATGGTGAACGGCTCGTGGGACGTGGGTGAAAGTCCCCTGCTCGCGAGCCATTCCTCGTACCAGCTTTGCCCCTCGGTGGTCGCGCGCACCACCGCACCGAGATCGTCCGGTCGCAATCCGATGCCCGGTCCCCGTACGAGTGCGACGCCGATGAGGACCGTGCCGACGAGAACGAGGCCGTATACGAGGACAGCCGGCACCTGCGCCTGACGGATCGGTTTGGACCGGTAGCCCGATGGCTTGAGCTCCTCCCGATAAGGACGCCAGTATGCTTCCTCGGACAGGGTCGTCTCGAGCCTTACCTGGAACGGAACCGGATACTGGGTGCGCAGCACATCCTCTACGCGCCCCGCGTCGACGGCGTCGAAAGGTCCCCTGACCGTCAGCCGCTCGCCTACGCACTGCACGTCCAGATCGAGCAGCCTGCGCACGCGGAACCGGCGAGCCAGAAGTATGTGCACGGTCGTGGCGATGACCGGATCTTCCGCCGAGAGATGGGCGTACACGGCAGCAGCAGCCGCCGACACGGCACGCCACCAAAGGATCGC
>JAAYLA010000244.1 GCA_012522135.1 Bacillota bacterium
GGACGTGCTCGTCGAGACGGACGGTGATCGAGTAGTCATCGCCCGGCTCCAAGTTCATGAACCAGGCTACGCCGTGGAAAGGAATTGTGTCCCAGCCGCCGCCGGTGCGTACGTTGCGGATGGGCACATCGCCGCGCCACAGAATGACGTCGGCACCGGGCACGCCGATACCGGGTCCGGCATATACGTACAGCTCGATGTCGCCGCGGGGCCGGTTTCCTTCGTCGTTATCCAATGCTTTGGCGATGTTTATCCGGCCGTGGCCGATCTGGCGCTGCGTATACCCGGCCTTGAAGTCGGCGGTGCGCTCCAAAAGGTCTTTGACCTCGGCCGGCGTCAAGGTCGGGTCGTATTCCTTCAAGAGCGCCACGGCACCGGTTACGTGGGGGGAGGCCATGGAGGTACCCGACGCCCAAGCAATCCTGTCGTCCTTGTACGCCGATAAGATATCATGACCCGGCGCGACGACGGAGATGTGCGCTCCGGTGGTGGAGAAGCCGGTCTTGTCGTCATGGGCATCGGAAGCGCCCACCGCAATGACGCCCTGATACGCCGCCGGATAGCGCACGGCCTGATTTTCCGTGTTGCCCATCGACGCCACGATGACGACGCCACGCTCGAGGGCAAAGTTGATGGCATCCTGCAGGGCCAACGAGTACACCGCGCCGCCCAAGCTCATGTTCGCAACGTCGGCTTTGGGTGAGGACAGTCCGACGAGGCTCGGGTCGGCCGCGACGAGAACGCCCACGGCCACCGCCCAGTTGGTGGCGCCTTCCTCGTTGAACACCCGGATGGGCAGGATCAGTGCATCGGGAGCGATGCCCGTAAAGCCCCTCCCTTCATGGACCAATCCGGCCGCGATACCCGCCACGTGGGTGCCGTGCCCTTGGAAGTCCTCGGTGCCCAGTTCCGGCCTGTCCGGGTTGTAGCCTTCCAGCACCTTGCCCGCCAGGAACGGGTGATCGGACTGCACGCCCGTATCGATAATCGCGATGACGACGCCCTTGCCTGTGAGCCCCCGGCTCCACGCTTCCGGTGCCCGGATGATCCGCGGACCATACTGGAAGCGGTTGTAGAACGACTCCGGATCGGTGAGGAAACTGTCCTCGGGGTCGTCCTCCAGAATCGCCACGCTTGCTACCTTGACGTCCTTAACCGGCGGCGAAAAAGCGGTGAAGTTCGCCTGCGCATATTCGACGCCTTCTTCGTCGCGCAAAGAAAGCATGGTATCGGTTAAGGAACGGCTCTTGTCGCGCAGTTCCAGCTTAGCCAGGTTGATGGGCGCCAAAAAGCCTGTGACCTCGGCATCCAGTTTCTGCGCGATCTCGTAGGCACGCTGCTCGGAATCTACTTTAACTAGGATTTCGCCCGGGACGTGCGGGCCTAAGTCCTCGTCGCGCATATCGTCGGACGGGAACGCGGGCACCTCCGACACGTCCGAGCCGGAAGGGGTGCCGCCGGACAATCCAGGCAAACGAAGCGGACCGCCCAACCCACCGACGCAACCGGCCAAGACCAACGTGAGCACAAGCAGTGCGGCGAACGCCGCGGCTGGTTTCCATCTCAACACGTGCGTTCACTCCTTTGCTCAAGTCGAATCGCTACCGACGCTAGTTTTCCAGGGCCGTGGTGAAGAGGAAAGCGCCGTTGACTGCCCCGGCGTAGCCGTTGTTGTCGGATAGGCCGGTTCCGGCAAGGGATACCGCCGCCGAGTTAAGACGGTAGTAAGCGACGGCCATGCCTTCCACCACGTTCCACTCGTAGGTCTTGCCCGGAAGCAGCGGCTCGCCCGTCCCGTCGAAGTTGTACTCTGCCTCGGACTGGTTGACGAGTCCTTCATAAAACCAGGCGAAGTAGTCGGACACGCCGCCCGGCACTCCGGTAATCCCTGCGACGTAAATATCGAACGTATACTCGGTGTAGACCCCCTGCGGGGCGATGTCGGTGTAAGTCCAGCGGAACGTCGGAGTCAAGGACACGTTGGTTGCGTCATCCGCCGGCTCGACTAGGCGAATTTCCAGGCGGTCGAGCGGCGTGACCCAGGTCGGCGCGCTCCATTCACCCGTCTCGCCGTTCGGACCGATGGCCCGCACGCGGTAGTATGTGGGCTGGCCGGGTTCCAGATCGGGTCCGAAGTCCACGTAGGGCTGCTCGAAC
>JAAYLA010000245.1 GCA_012522135.1 Bacillota bacterium
CGCCGAGACATCCCCCTCGAGCCGCCTGTTCGTCTCGGCCAGCATCAAGTCCGTCGCGTCGAGCCTTTGCTCCGCTCCGCTCACCCGGGCTTCGGTCTCGTTGAGCAACGCATTCGTCTCGGCCAGCTGCGCAGCCAGCTCCTCATCGGCCCTTCTTAATGCGATCTCCAGGGCCTCGGCCCGCCGGTCAAGCTCGATCAAGTCGTTGTAGATGGCCCCCAGCCGGACGATGGTCTCCGTTTGCAACTCGTCTAAAGCCGCGAGCTCTTGGTAAAGGCCCTGTGCCTCTCCCTCGACCCGCTGCACCTCGGCGTAGTAGAAAACGAGCTCCGTGCGGAACTCTTCGATGAGCTCCCGCAATACCCGCACGTCGTCCGGCGTGGTCGCCGCCCGGCCGCTCTCGATCTCCGCGATGATCTTGGCAACTACCGTAGCGAGCGTGTACCGGTCCGCCGGCTCGTCGCCGCGGAATCTCTGGTCTTCGCCTACGAATAGATAGCCCTTCTCCACCAGAGTGCTGACCGCCTCGTAGGCCCAGTGGTCCGTCGGCACGTCCGCTAGCGTGACTGCCCCGGCGGGTACCGCCAGGAACAGGAGGCCGAACGTGATCCATGCGATCAAGCTTTGCCTAACGATTTTCATGGAGCCGCATCCTTTCCTTCCGGGAATGTACCGCCTGCTAAGGAGCGATGTGTACCGTCACGCCGTGACGCTCGATCTGCGAAGGTGCCTCCGGCGCAACGGCAACCGGCTCACCGCCTACCCGAAATACCTCGATGTTTAGGGAGGTCGTTCCGGGAGCCAGAGCGACGAAGCGCAACGAGGCTACCTTGCCCGACGCCACGTTCAAGGCGCCGAGTTCCGCCCGGTCCCCCTCGATACGGATCCTCGCCAATCCGTCCGGACCGGCGGGGATATGCTGGATCGTAACTGAGGAACCGCCGTCACCTCCCCGGGCGGCCCGCTCCTCGGCCGTCGGCATAAACAGGTCGCCGCGCAAGGCCCCGAACAGCCCAGGCGGTCCCTCGACGAAGCGCAGGTACTTCGGATCGTACGTGAGCTCGACGATGAGACTGCCGATCCGCCGCACGTTCAGCGCCTGCACGTCGATAGCGACGACTTCCCCTACCCGTGCCGGCCGGTCCGACCCGCCTGCACCCGAGCCGCCGACGGCGAGGTATCCGTGCTGCGGGAAAATCATGTCGAGAAAGGCCGTCACGCTGACGGGTGCAATATTTGAGTCACGGTCAACGGCTGTGACCGTAAACGGCAAGTTCCCCGTATAACCGAGGAGTGAAGCGTACCAGGTCACGCTCCAGCTCTCGTCGGGCCGCAGTTCGCCGATGAGCCGTTCGGCCTTGTCCACCGCACTGAGCTCCATGCCGACTGGCGCGTTGAAGGATACGACGACCTCCTTCGCAGCCGTAGCCCCGACATTCTTTACCGTCGCGACAATGGGCTGCTTGGGCGGATTCCACCGGTCAAAGAAACCTTCAATCTTGCCCGCAGGCACGTCGATCTCCACGGCTAGCCGCGGCGGGCCGAGGATGTCGATCTTGCGGCTCACGAGCACCGGCTCGGGCAGGTTCTCCGCGGTCGCCTCAACGGTGTACTCGAGCTCGCCGCCGACTGCGCCGTCCAACAGCACGGTCCACGTCACCTGCGCCTCGCGGCCCAGAGGCAGGTCGCCCAGGCGTCGTGTGCTGCAGCTTTGATTCCCCGGCAGCGTAAGCCCGCGCGGCACGCAGATGCGGACGGCTACGTCAAGGAGGGTGCCCTCCCCCGTGTTCTGGACGTAGACCACTACGGGGAACGAGGTCTCCCTCGCCGCGTCGATGCTTGCCGGGGAGGTAATGCCCAACGAGAGCGCACCGCGCACGATAGAGATGCCGCCCAGGCCGTACTGGGTTACGTACTCACGGCGCTCACCGGGCTGAAAGACCACCGGATCCCAATAGAGCGCCATGGCGCTGTCGAGCTCGTTGAATTCGCCCAGGCGGGTAAAGTCACGCCCCGGTACGAAGGAAAAGTCCCACACACCGTCCGCCAGAGCGCCCCAGTTGCTCAAGTACACGCGGTCGGGCGGAGTGATTCCGGCGCCGCGAAAAGTTCCCTGTCCGATCACGCGAGGTTCGGTAAGGGAGTCAAAGGCCTGCCAAAAATCGGGCAGCGACGGGCCCAAAAAGCTCGTGTCCGTCAAAATGGCTTGCTCGCCCACGCGGAACGGAGCGCCGTCGTTCGCCCCCAGCATCGTGTCGAGCATGATGCGCAGCCCGATTTCGGACGGTTCATCCGAGACATTCTCCACGATGTAGCGAATCTCCGCCGTATCGAATAGTCCCGTCGTCGAGCTGCGGGCAAAACCGAGCTCCTGTGTGACGAGAGCGTTTCCCAGCAGCCACGTGGCGACGATGCGCTGGTCGCCGTCTACCTCGATGATGGTGGGAGCCTGCACCATGGTTCCGTAATTACCCGCGAAACCCGCCCGCTCACTGGGCGAACTGCCGCCGAAGACGTAGTCGACCCCGTCGACCCGCACGGTGGTGTACGAAGTACGGGGACCGGTGCCTCCCTGCTTATACAGGAGCGGCTGGTTGTCGTCGTCCCCACGGGTAGGATCGCCGCCTGTCGTCTCGATGGCAAAGCGTCCCGTATTCTCATCGGAGGCGTTTACTGAGATCACGATATAGTCGTTACGAAGCACAATATCGAAGGCGCCGGTCTGTGCTCCGGCCACCGCCGCGACGATCAGCACGAGACATGCAGCGGCGATGGGCTTATACGTCCGGTACGCCACACGACTCAAATATCGGGCCATGGTTGTCTCCCCTATGCCTGTAGTGATTGCGCCGTGGTATATCGGATGACCGGACGGCTCTGGCCCCGGGCGCAAAGCCGTTCCGGCCCGTCAGTCGGCAAGCAATAAGCGAATGAGCTCCTCGGGATCCGTTCCGAAGGTGACGCCCCGCGTGCCTTCGGCGTCCGGATCGAACCGGATGACGAAGGAAGCCTGGTAGGCCTGGCCTTCCGGACCGGGCTGTGCCTGCACGAGCTGCAATGCGTAGCCGAGAGCCCATTCGTTGATCGCGTCGATCGAGGCGCGCATGGTCGGATCCACCTCGGCCGCGATCACGTTGCCCAGCTCGTCCACCGTGATGACGACTCGGACGCTCACGGTACCCCATCCCCGGTCGTAGTTCTTGGGAATGAACATGCCGCCCGGGAATGACAACATCGATCCTACAGCAGGCGGCGGCGGGGGCGGCGGTGGTGCGGCCTCGCCCGCGTCGGCCTCGCCATCGGTTCCCTCGGCGGTGCCGGCTGCTGCAACGGTCACGGCCTCATCGACGGCCCCGGCGCTTTCTTCCCGCTGCGATGCCACGGGTACGGCTCCCGTCTCCGACGTGATCAAAGACTGGTCCGTCGCTTCGGTGCGCGGCCCCTCGGGCCGTACCGAAGGCGTCGGCAGAGCGGCCGTCGGCAACTGGACCGGCTCGCCGGCGGCGATCTGAGTTTGCCGGGGCGTCGGATTGACGTCGGGCCTCGGCGCCGGAGCCTGCACAAGCTGGGTCTGCGACGGCTCGGGCCGCTCCGTTACCTGAACCTGCTGCTGGGGCTGTTGCACCGGCTGCACGGGCACAGGCCTTGACTGCGGCTGAGGCACGGACTGGCGTGGCGTGACGCGCTGCAAAGAGAAGGTGCTCGCCTCCGTAGGCTGACGGAGAGTGAACTGAAACACGCCTTCACCGGGCAGCGTTCCGGCAATTGGACTTTGTTCCCACTGGGGGTACAAGATGAGCACAAGCGCGTGTAACACGATGGACACGACGAGAAAACTTCCTAACCGTCCTTCGTCCCGTCGTGATTCCACTCTATACACGTCGTCACCCCCTCCTATGGAATCGGCCGCTCCGCGCTAAAGGAAATCGCCGCTCCGCCCGCCTCGCTGACGGCATCCATCGCGGTCACGATGCTCTCCCAAAGGGCGTTTCTGTCGGCCCGGATCACTACGACTACCCGGGACGAGCTCGCGACCGTCTGGCGGACGATGTCCTTTAACTCCTGCACCGTGGCATGGCGGTCATTCACATAGAACACGCCGTCCCGTGTAATCGTAATGACAAGCTCCGTGGCCGGCTGCTCCTGCGCTGAAGCAGCCCGCGGCAAGTCGACCATGATCCCGTCCGGCGCCCGGTCGAAAGTAGCGAACAGCATCAAGAAGGCCACCAGAAAGAACATCACGTCGATCATGGAGACGATCTGCACCACTGGGGTCCCTTTCGTTCTGCGCCGAATCATCATCGGTCTAGGCCTCTTCCTTTTGGGTAAGTAGATCGATCAACTCTTCGGAACAGCGGTTCATCTCGAGGATACGCCGGTCGACGATACTGGACAGCCAATTGTAAAGGGCGAGCGACGGAATCGCGATGATCAGACCCGTGGCGGTCGTGATCAGCGCTTCGGCGATACCTGCGCTCAAGGCCTGCGGTGACGTGACTCCTTCGAGCCCGGAAAGTACCTGAAAACTGTTGATGATCCCCGTGACCGTGCCCAAAATGCCCAACAGGGGCGAGACGGAGACGATCGTGTCCAGAGCGGGAAGGCGTCGCTCGAGCTTCGCCACCTCTTCCTGGCCGACCTGGGCGATGCGCTCGCGGATTTCGGAGGGACTGCGATCGGAAAAGGCCAACCCGGCAGCAAGCACTGACGCTACCGGACCGCGTTGCTTCTTGAGAAAGTGAATCGCTTCGAGGGGCCGACCTTCGTCGAGCGATGCCCGCACTTCTTCCATCAAGTCTTCGGTGTCCGACCTCGTCTTGGCGTAATACCAAATGCGCTCCAAACCGATCGCCACTGCCAAAACGGAGCAGAGCAGCAGCGGAATCATCACCGGACCGCCCTTGAGAATGAAATCGACCATGCAGAAATCTACCTCCGTCGACACACCCGGGATAATATGGGAAGACACAGTTTAGGCTTCGCCATATTCCCGTCCCTTCCTGTCAAACTTTAGACCTTTTTACTTCCCGAACGGCGCACGCGAACAAATTCCAACGCTCCCAGGTTCCGGGCATTCTATACCAATATATACCATCTTGGCGGCGCAGGTCTGTGACCGCGATCACCCGCCGCGCACGGTGCAAGCCAGCGCACAGCACGCGCGAAAAGACCGCCTCCGAAAAGAAGCGGTCTCCAGTCATACGTCGGACGAGAGCAACCTCTAGGAAGCGGTCTGTCGAAGCGAGTCCGTACCCGGCTCCCCTTGCTCGCTTGGATACCCGCTTCTTAGGTACTCACTGCGCAGAACACGCATCAGAAGGACCTGCCTCGGCCGGCCGGCCGGATCGCGGCGCTCGATCCGGCCCTCCTTACGAAAGCCGGCTTTCAAGTAGCACCGCACGGCGCGCGCGTTGTCGGCGAAAACCCGCAGGTAGACCTGTTCAAGGCTCATGTTCTCGAAGGCATGAGCCACGACGGCCCGGACGGCATCCGTTCCCAGCCCCTGGTTCCAGTAGGCCTTTTCCCCGATGCATATCCGCAGCTCCGCGTGGGCGCCCCGCCAGGCTATCTGATCCAGTTCGATGTCGCCGATCAGCAGTCCCTGCTTCGTCACAATGGACCAACGCTTGTTGTGACGGTCGCTGCGTACGCGCTGCAGCCAACTCGCCGCTTCCTCCATACTGCACGGGTAATTGCCTTCGGTATATTCGGCAAGTTCCGGGTCCTGGCTCCAAGCAACCATCCGTTCAAGGTCGGCGGGCTCCACCGGGCGCAGATTCACCTTTTCCCCTCGGATAATCATGATTCTCCGCCTTTCATACCCGTCTCATGGGTGAACTGAACGCTCTCTTGCCATGAAAGAGTGCGTAGACGACAGCGTCGAAGGCGTACTTGCGTCGGGGAAACGAGATCGCCTAGCGCTCGCTTAACCTTTCTCGCCTTCTTTGGCAGACCCTTCAGTCAATTGGTTCCTACGCTGCCCCGAAACGGGAGCGGAACGTCATCCGACGAGGGCAAACGGTCCGAGCAGGTTGAGCAGAACTTGCACCAAGAGAATCTTGAGCACTACGGCGGTCTGATAGGCCATGGCATAAGGTATGTTGGCTTGGTCGTTGCCGGCCCGTTCGTTGGCGTAGGCCACGGCGACCGACTGGGTTTGAATGCCCGCCAGCAGACCGTAGAGGATCGGCATCGGTATCTTGAGGATTTTGTATCCGACGACGAGGGTGCCGAGACTATAAGTGAGAGCGAGAACGGCTGCTGCGGCGACCACACGCCACCCGATTAAAGCAACGGCTCCGGTAAGCGCATTGCCCGCCTGGGTGCCGATCCCGGCCAGAAAGAGCAACAGGCCGAGCTCACGAAGGGTGACATTCACGTTATAAGGCAATACCCACAGGATATTACCCGTCCTGCCCAAATAGCCCAACACGAGGGCGACGAGAAGGGGCCCGCCGGCGAAACCTAACTGAAAATTGAAGCCACCCGGCAACGGAATAGAGAGCGTGCCGACCAGGAGGCCCAACGCAATACCAAGGGAAATCGAGATGATGTCAATCGTGCCCAAGGTTCTATACGAATCGCCCAAGAACTCGCCGACGGCATCCAAGCGATCGCTCGGTGCGACGACCCGCACTTGGTCGCCGAGTTCGAGAACGAGGTCGGCTGTGGGTACGATGTCGACGTCGCCGCGGCGGATGCGGGATATCGTCGCTCCGTAGCGTCGCCGAAGGTCAAGGTCCCGGATGCGCCGGCCGGCAATCTTCTTGTTCGAGAGGATGAACCGGCCGACGTCAATTTGGCTCCGGTCGAGATGAGGATGCAGACCGCTCGGCTTGCCAAGGCGCGCGGCAGCGGCGTTTACATCGGGCTCCGGTCCGACTAAAGTGACGACGTCGCCCCGGAGCAACGTGACGCTGCCGTCGACCGTCATCTGCCTCTGGCCGCGGAGGAGCCGGCTCACGACCACACGAGTCCCTCCCTTGGGAAACAGCTCGCTGATGGCCCGGCCGAAGACCGACTCTTCCGTGACCTCTACGTCCGCGTTGATGATCGGCTGGCGCACACCCGCCAACGCCTTTGCTTCGGCACGAACGTCCGCCCGAAGGAGCCTGGCCGCCCAATGCATGGCGAGCATCACGCCGAGCACACCGACGGGATAACTCAAGCTGTAGCCGACAACGGGCAAGGCGCGCACGCTCTCGAGCTCCCCGCCCGAAGCGTGGGCGGAGATGAACTCCAGGGCGGCGGCAAGGGCCGGCGTGCTGGTGAGGGCCCCCACGAACGTTCCCGCCGCCACCGGTCCCGGTAAGCCCAGGGAACGGCTGACGATCAGCGCGATACCGAGCGCAGTAGCTAGACTGCCCGTTACGATGGCGGTCGCCCGCAAGCCCCGGCGGCGAAACGAAGAAAAGAAAGACGGCCCGGCCGACAAACCGAGCATATACACAAAAAGGACGAGGCCGAATTCGTACACGATGCTGGGCAACCGGAACTCCGGATGGAGCGCGCCGAAAGCAAGCCCGACGAAGAGAATGCCGCTCGCACCGAGGCTGAAGCTGCCGAACCGCAGCCTGCCAGCCAGATGGCCTATTCCCGTAATCACAAATAGCAAAAGAAGCGGGTTTCCGGACAAGAGCGCGACGAGCGCGTCGAACATGGACAGGCACCGAACCTCTCTTGGCCCTTCCGTGCACGGATGGCCCTGTCCCCATCATATACATTCGGCCCCGACAAACAAGGGACTATTGCTCATTCTTCTCCCTGCGTAACCGGTACAACTCCTCAACCCACTCGTACGGTACCGTATGATCGCCGAGGCGAACCCTATCCTTAACTCCCGGACCGTGGGCATCGGAACCTCCCGTGCGCGCCAATCCGGCGGCGCGCGCGTACCGGTCGAAGCGCGCCTGAAGGGCCTGGTCGTGCTCGCTGTGGACGACTTCTAGACCATCGATGCCGCAGGCGACCGCGGCGTCCAGCAGGCTGCCGTCGGGCAGCAGTCCGGGGTGAGCGCAGACTGCCAGCCCGCCGGCTCGATGCACAAGCCCCACGGCATCCGGAAGCTCCAACCGGGCGCGAGCCACGTAGCCCGGCCGTCCCTTGGCGAGCCACTTGTCAAAGGCGTCGGACACGGACCGGGCGTACCCGCGCTCGACCAGAACCCGTGCGACGTGTGGTCTGCCGGGACTGCCCCCGCCGGCGAGCGCGAACACCTCATCGGCCGTCAAGATTAACCCCGCGCCGGCGAGTCGGTCAACGATCCGGTGGATACGGCGTTCCCGCTCCCTCCGGTACACGTCCAACGTCGACCGAAGCTCGTCGTGCTCAGGATCGATGAGGTAGCCCAGAAGGTGCACTTCCGAGCCGCCGAGTACCGTCGACAGTTCGACGCCGGCGATCACCTCGACACCGTGCAAGCTGCCGGCCCCCAAAGCTTCGTGCACACCGTCCACGGTGTCGTGATCCGTAACCGCGATACAAGAAATACCTGCCGCCGCGGCAGCCACCACAAGTTCCGACGGCGTCCAGGATCCGTCGGACGCCGTCGTGTGCAAGTGCAAGTCCGCAACTTTTCTCACCGCGTCAGAAACTCCCTCACTTTGACCAGAATGCGCTTTTCGACCCGTGAGATATGGGCCTGGGAGACACCGAGCTCCTCAGCCACATCCACCTGCCGCATCTCGCGTACGAATCGCAAGAGGAGCACGCGCCGTTCGAATCGATCGAGCCCGGCGAGGGCGGTGCGCAAAGCGATGCCGTCGATCACCTCCTCCTCCGGAGCCCCGATGGGCGACCGCAGCTGCTCGAGGCGGGCGGATCCCGTCTCGCCGTCGCCTGTCCCGAGCGGCGCGTCCAAAGAGGCCGGGGCAGCAACGGCGTCAAGGGCCAGCACGACCTCTTCTCGCGGCACACCGACGCGGTCGCCTATCTCCTGCGGCGTCGGCGACCTGCCGAGCTCCGCTTCGAGGGCAGCTCGGGCTTCGTGGGCCCTGCGAGCCAGGTCGAGCCCGTGCCGGCTCACCTTGACCGGCCGGTTTTCCCGGAGGAAGCGGTGGATCTCAGCCAGAATGAGCGGGACCGCATACGTTGAGAACGCGACATCGTAGGAAAGGTCAAAGCGGTCGATGGCCTGCATCAGCCCGATGCAGCCCACCTGAAACAAGTCGTCGGTCTCGGCCCGTCCCGCGAAGCGCCGCGCGACGCTTTGCACGAGCCGCAGATTGCTTTCGATCAGGCGCTCCCGTGCCGCTCGGTCGCCCGCTTGCGCGCGCGCCAGTAGCAGACGTATTTCGTCCTTCCTATCCCTCATCCTCTCCCCCGCAGGCACTTCCCCGGCACAAGGCAACGCTCCACCTCCTTTCCCGCGCCCGCGCGGTCAGTGCCGAAGCGATTCGGAGCGCACCTTGCGTATCATCCGGACGGTGGTCCCTTGACCGAGCCGGGATTCGATTACGAGCTCATCCATGTACTCCCGGGCGAAGACGAGGCCTAGGCCCATGCGCTCGTCGGGCTGCGTCGTGTGCGTCGGTTGTGTCGCCCACTCCACGTCCTCGATGCCAACGCCGCTGTCCGAGACCGTCACCGATAGTTGTCCATTCTCGATCCGCGCCTCGATTCGCACGATCCCCGTCCCATCCGGGTATCCGTGGATGACCGCATTGGATACCACTTCGGAGACGGCCACTTTGATCTCGTCGATCTCGTCGATTGTGAAATCGAGCTGTGCGGCGAAGATGGCTACCGTCTGGCGCACAAAGGCCACGTTCTCGGGCTTGCTGGGAATCTCCAAGACAAAATGATTGCCGCTCCACTCCGTCCGTTCCATTACCATGTTCCCCCTTTTCAAGCCCGCAGAAGGGCCTTCTCCTCCGTCTCGACCACGTCGATCACCCTGAGCAGTCCTGAAAACTCTAGGACTCTAAGCACGGAAGGCCGCGGGTCGACCAATATGAGGCGTCCGGCCCGTTGCGACAACTCCCGGTACTGGGCGAGCAGTGCGCCCAGTCCGGAGCTATCGATGAACCGCACGTCGGTCAGTACTACGATCAACGTCGTCAGATGGGGCGCCCGTTCGAACGCCGCCTTGACCCGTGCCTTGAATTCCGGGGCCGTGTGGAGATCCAGCTCTCCGTCGAGGCGGACGAACAGGGCGCGCGGCATGGCACGCACGGTAATTTCCATGAAGTCCATTCTCCTCCCGATTTGGCCGTCAGCAATCGATTGTTCCGGAGTCGCCCGCCCCTTTCCTTTGAAAACCGCACCACGCTGTCGGCTCCCGGCCCGGGCCGGCGCGATCTCGCGCTTGCCCCTAGGACGGGCTACGCGACGCCCTACCCCTGTTGCGATGCA
>JAAYLA010000246.1 GCA_012522135.1 Bacillota bacterium
AACGGCTTCTGGAGGACTCTCCCACCTCATGCACCGGATCAACGAGAGTGGCATGACAGTTCGAGCCTGAAGCCGCATCATCTCGAGGTTGAGCGGTTCTCACCCCGGTTCCCTTGACTCAGTCAGACCGTGGTCCGGTCTTGCTCCGGGCAGGTTTTCCGAGTATCCTAAAGGCTAAACTTTCGGGGGAGGCCTTTCGACGAAGTCGTGCCCTGCAGGTGAGGCAAATCTCGGCGTAGAAGTCGTCCAAGCGATGGATCGGTCTCACGGCGCGGCAGGGGCGCCGGCCCGGCCGGTCAGCCGGTCGTGCAGGACGCTCCCCGGGGAGGTTGCTTGCAATGAGTCGTACGGTCACCTTCGAGGACGTGCTCGCCGCCCGGGAAAGGGTGAAGAGCCATATCGTCCAAACGCCCTTTCGCGAATCAGTGTTGCTGGGCAAGCTCTGCGGGCGCCGTGTGTTTTGCAAGTTCGAAAACCAGCAGATCACGGGTTCGTTCAAAGAAAGAGGCGCCCTGAACAAACTGGCGCAGCTCACTCCCGAGGAGGCCAGGGCCGGAGTCATCGCCGCCTCGGCCGGGAATCACGCGCAGGCCGTAGCCTATCACGGACGCAACTTAGGTATTCCCACTACGATCGTCATGCCGGTCAATACGCCGATCATCAAGGTGAACCGTACGGAAAGCCTTGGCGCCCGGGTCATTCTCCACGGCTCGATTTTCGATGAGGCCAACGCCCTCGCGCTGAAGCTGGCGGACGAGGAAGGATACACGTTCGTCAGCGCCTTCGACGATCCCGCGGTCATCGCGGGCCAGGGGACCTTGGGGCTCGAGCTGTTGGCGGAGGGAGCGCCCGAGTTCGACACGTTGCTCGTGCCCGTGGGAGGCGGTGGCCTCATCGCCGGAGTCGCCTTAGCCGTGAAGCATCTGCGTCCGGACGTTCACATCGTCGGCGTGCAGACGGACCTTGTCCCGGGCATGGTGCACGCACTGGAAAAGGGCATCGGCGCGGCGCCCCCGGTGCGGGATGAGAAGCACCTCACAATAGCCGACGGGATCGCGGTGCAGCAAGTTTGCCGGCTCACCTTGGACATAGTGCGCCGGTACGTCGACCAGCTGATCACCGTGTCGGAATCGCAAATCGCCCATGCCGTCCAGCAGCTGTTGGAGATCGAAAAAACCGTGGTCGAAGGGGCGGGGGCGGTAGGGCTCGCCGCGTTGATGCACCACGGGAGCAAGATTCCGGGCGAGCGGTGCGCCTTGATCCTGAGCGGCGGCAATATCGACATCGGCATGCTGGCCAAGATCATCGACAAGGGTTTAGTCGAAGATGGACGCCTCGCTCAGATTACCGTCCAACTGCCCGACGTGCCGGGCGCGCTCGCGGGCGCCACGGCGCAAATCTCCGCATGTGGAGCGAATTTGCGTGAGGTGACCCACCACCGCTCCTTCAACAACATACCCATCGGCCAGGTGCGCGTCACGTTCACGGTGGAAACTCGCTCGCGCGCCCACGTGGACCAAATCGTGCGGGCCCTGGGCGATCACGGCTGCGTACTCATCTCGTCTTGAGCAGGGGTTCGAGGGGCCCGGTCGCCTCTTCGAAGATGTCGAGGACATCGATGAGGCTGAGTCCCGTGTGGTATCCCGGGTCGGCGTCGGCGGTGGCGGGAATCACGTCGATCACTTCTCCGGTGCGCCCGTGTCGCGTTTGGACGGCGAAAAGGTGCCGGTCCGGCCGGACGTAGTTTGCGAGGAAGCTGTTGTGGCACGCCGCAAAGATGTCCAGGGCGCGTCTTGGCTCGTCGGCTGTGCCGATGGCCCAGCACGCCGCCGAAGCCCGCATCGTCTCGGGCAGGCTCCACCAAGGCATCGTCTCGTCGACGGGCTGCCCCGAGAACAAGTCGACCGTCTTGTATATGCCGCCGGTCTCGGGGACGAAGCCGTTTTCGAAGCAACGGCTCAGCAGGCCGTGCATGGGCATCTCGATGGACTCGAGCCGGTCGGCGCTCACGCCAATGGCGCGCGCGGCGCGGGTCAGTTTGAGTCCGAGTCCGACGAATTCCAGGCTGTGCCCCGGATCCGACAGCAGTCGACCCTCTTCGACGCTGGGCCGGCCGTCCTCGTCCACAAACTCCCAGAAGTCGAAGCGGTGCAAGGCGGGCTCCCTGCCGTCAATGTTCGTGTGTTTCTCTATAACGTGCTGCATGAGGCGTAGCCCGCGCACGATGTAGGCGGGATCTTTCCAGTGCAATGCCATCAGCGCGGGCGTCGCGAGTTGAATCGTGTACGGCGCATGGCTGCGGCCAGCACTAGGCCGCTTTTCCGTCGCCGGCTCCTCGTAGGGAGGCAGTTTCTGCTGGTCGCTGCGGAAGTTGCCCGTCCAAATCGCATCCTCCACGGCCAGGCAGTATGTCCGGGCTTTATGGACCGCGGCCGGATCGCCCAAGTACCGGGCGGCAGCGAGCAGGCCGCGCGCGCCGAACAAGTCGCTGAAGGTGAACGGCCCGTCCGGACGTAATTCGTGCGGTACCCGCTTTCCGTCCGGCGTGAACGTAAACGGTTTGCCATCGGGGTCCAAGAAGAAAAACAGCCTGCCGTGGTTTTGGCTGCGGACTGCCTCGAGCCGTGCGAACAGTTCCCGGATCATCCGCTGCAGGCGGGGAAGGAGCGTGCCGTCGGGATCCGCCCAGGGGTGCCTCGCGATCCAGTCCGCGTGACCCACCAGAGCCTCCAAAGCCCGGCCTTGAATCCAGCCGTAGACGGTTCCGGGCCCGCGCACGTCGTCGGGTGCGAAGTCTTCCCCGGTCACGATATGGAATTTCGTATCGATCCAGCCCGGTTCCGGCGACCTGTCGTACCGCTCCGCAACGTAGGAGATGATGTTGACCACGATGGCGGCCAGATCGGGCAGCGCCTCACGCACGTCGTCGACGGTCGGCCGGCTCGGAAGCAGGCGGCCCGTGTACGGCAGCGGCCGCGAAAGGTGTGCTGTGCCCACAACATCGCCCCGTTCCAACGTCTGCAGTGCCTCTACGGTAAGTCTGTGCGTACACTGTTCCGCTCAGACGCAGTAGACTCCTCTATTGACGTAAGAGTAAAGGGCTGTGCCACGTGGCACTCGCTGCCCGTGGCCCGTGGAGCAAGTCCTCTATTCATGACGCCGCGTTCCATTCAAGATAGAGAACAAAGGAGGCTGCAGAGCGCGCTCTGCAGCCTCCCGCGCGTGTTTCCGCCGTGCCGGGTTGCGGTGCCTCAGTCGAGGCCCCGCTCCGCCCGCGTGGCCTTCTCCGCGTTCACGGCCTCCAGCTGCATGGTGGCGAACACCTCGGGCGGCGCCTCGCCTTGCCGCAGCCTGTTCCAGGCCGCGCGGATCGTCGGATTCACGTCATCCGAGATCCACGGCTGGGAGACGGCCCGGACGAGCGACCACATGATCGGCTCGTGCAGCGGATCTTCCCGCAGGCTGGGTTGCTGAATGACCTCGAAACGCGTCGGCAGTTCACCGGTTTCGAGGAACCAGCGTTCCTGGGACTCCTTGGACTGCACGAACAGCAGCCACTCGGTCGCCAGCTCCGGATCGGAGGCCTGGCTAGTGACGGTGAGGCTCCACGAAGTGACCAGGCTGGTCTGGGAGCCGCCCGGTTCCGGCGCCGGGATCTCGACGATGCCGAACTCCAGGTCCGGATGGGTGCTGCGGAAGCTGCCCATCATGGCCGGGTGAGCGTACACCATGCCCAGGGTTTCGTTGCGGAAGGCGGTCCAGCGGCTGCCGAAGCCGGGATCCTCGACGCGGTGGACGGTGACGAGGTCGGCCGCCCACTGCAGGGCATCGGTAGCTTCCTTGCTGTCAAGGCGCGGCAGTTTCTCGGCTTCGTCCCAGAGCACGGCGCCGTTCTGCAGCATGAGCGAGATCAGCACCGGCTCGTATCCGCCCGTCGCCAGACCCATACGCTCCGTCTGGCCGTCGGGACCGAATCGGGCGATGCGCCGGCCCGCTTCTACGGCCTCTTGCCAGGTCGTCGGAGGCCGGTTTCCGTCGAGCCCGACCGCTTCAAACAGCTGCGGCTGGTAGAAAAGGACGACGGTCTGGACGTCCGTGGGCAGGCCATAGTAACGGCCGTCGGCGCCCTTCAACGGTTCGAGGGGACCCGGGATGAACTCCGTGTCAAGTTCCTCCGTGGTGATGAGCGACTCGGCCAAGGGCTGCACCATGCCGGATGGGATGAGCCACGGCACCCAGTTGGACCGCACTTGCATCGTGTCCGGTCCGGCGCCTCCCGCCAAAGCGACGAGCACCTTGTTCAAGTACTCGGCGAGCGGGTAAACCTGCACCTCGACCTCGACGTCGGGATTTGCCGCCATGAACTCCTGCGCCAGCCGCTTCATCATCTCGTCGCGGGCGGGCGAGGAATGCTGCCAGTGTACGATTTTCGTCTTTGTCTGAGCGGCCGCGCCGAGCGGCAACGCTACGAAGATCAGGCAGAGAAGTGCGGTGAGAGCTGCTTTGTGAGAAAATCTGCGTGTGCTCATGGCACTGCCTCCTTTCTAGCGGTCAGGGAGCCAGGGTGGCCTCAGTTGACCAGCCTGACCTCAATTTTGAATTCGTACCAGCGGCCGGGTTCCAACTCGAACGGAACTTCCACCATCCGGTTGTCGCCGCCGCTGAACCGGTGGGTAATCGCCAATACGCCGACGCTCCGGTTGTACTGAACCATGTAATTGTTGTTCCGGTTGTCACCCCGCACGATAAAGTTCATGCGGTTGGTGTTGCCGTTCCACGAGACGAGCTTGTAACGGAACTCGAAAACGTGCTCCGCGCTGTCGGCGAAGTACTCGGCCTTCGGCCACAGGTCCGACATACCCGTTAACCCGGCGTCGCTCTGCTCCAGAACCTTGTTGCCGTCTTCTTCAACGATCGTCCAGCCGCCGGCGTTCTCGCGCTGCCACTTGCTCGGGAAAGCGCCCAGTTCTTCGTCCTCGAAGTCGTCGGCGAACAGAATCTCGCCCGCCAGGCTCGTCACCTTCACGTCATCGTAGCGCACGATACCGTTGTAGGGGACGAACATCACTTTGCCGGGCAGGTAGAAGCTGTCATCGAACACGTATTCAAGGAGTTTTTCGCCGTCGACCCAAGCGGTGATTTGCGTCTTCTGGGCTTGTGCCATCACACCGGTTCCGAGCACGAGTGCCAATGCCAACGCCAGCGTTGTGACCACTGTCAGCTTCTTACTCATGAGACACCCTCCTTAGGCGAATGCTCGAGACGGTCACGACGACGGTTCCAATGCTTCGGTCAACACGCGTCCGTCGACTGTGGCGGGTAAGGGAAGGTCGAATAGGGCCAGCAGCGTAGGCACCACGTCGACGATTTCCGCTTCTCCGAGGGTCACCCCCTTTCGTATGCCCGGCCCGCTGAGAATGAGCGCAATTTGGCTCTCAGCGGGTCGACCGTGGATGCCGGAGTTCGCCCGGCCGGGGTACAGGGTGTAACCGGCTGCGGGCGCCACTACGATGTCCCCGACGAGGTCCGGGTCGGTGTGAAGCTCGCGCAGGGCCTCGCGGTCGTAGACGACGGCGCCCACGATTTGTCGCAAGGCTGCGAGGAGCTCCTCTTCCCGCTGTGTATCAAACCGGCCGTCGCGCAGGTACAGAAACGCGCTGCCGTGTTGGATTTGGACGATATCGGTGTCCGCCCGGATCGCGGCGTTGTCTTTCGCCACGGTAAAGCCGTGGGCCCACATCTGGTACTCGAGGGTCGGACGTATGGGTTGGCCGTCCGCCGGGCTCATGCCGTGGTCCGAAACGACGACTATTACGGTTTTATCGTAGATGCCGCGGGCTCTCAGTGTATCGAGAATGATTCCTACTTCAGCGTCGGCCTGGGCTACCGCCTCGGCCGTGCGGGCGCTGAACGGTCCGCCTCCATGGCCCGCCTCGTCCACGGCTAGATTCAAGTAGACGAACAGGTTCGGAGGGCTGTTGCCGCGGAGCCAAAGGAGGCCTTCGCCCAAGTTGCGGCTGTACAGATCGACGTCGCGTTCTAACATGTAATGGGATACGCTGGCCGTGCGCAGACCGGCATCCCGGAACGCCCGGGCCACGGTGACGGCCCTGTTGTCGCGCAAAGGCTCGATGATGCGGTCGGCGTTTCTGTCGTAACGGGAATTGTTGGGGATACCTGTAGTTTCGGGATAGGCGCCCGTGACGAGAGACGTTTGATTGACGGTCGAGTTGGAAGGAAACACGCCAGTCGCTGCCTCGAACCGCACGCCTTCCTTTGCGAGCTCGTGGAGGTTCGGCGTGTCATACAGTTCCATGTAGTCGTTGCGAAAACCATCGATCACGATGATCACGGCGTATTCGGGTTGCGCGGCCGTGCCGGCCCAGGCCGCTGCCAAGACGAGCAGAAGGCAAAGGCCGATTGATCGAACTGCCGGAGTCCTTCGTGTGACATTATGCATGGTCGAACCCCCTCGTGGAGTTGCCCCGGAAGCAGAGGTCATACCGCGCCGCGCAACTCAAAGCGGAAGTTGTGAATGATCAAGAGGGCGGCGCCGACGAGCCCGCCGAACGGTCCCGCTTGTGCCGCCACGATACGGACGCTGCTCCGATGGGCAGGCAAGACGCGTTGGATGACGGCTTGTTGCAGTGCCTCTACGACTCGCTGTTCCGCTTCGCGGGTGACCGATCCTCCTACTACGACAAGTTCGGGTGACAGCAGATTCACCAAACTGGCCACGCCCGCGCCCAAATACTCCACTGCGACGTCGAATATGCTGCGGGCTGTCCGGTCGTTTTCTTTGACGGCTTGCATAAAGTGTTCGATGCGCAGCTTGCCGACGTCGCCTTGGCACGCGGCAGCCAGTGCCGTGTCGACTCCCTGATGCAACATGTAAGTGGCCTGGGACAGCATGGCGGCACCGCCCGCCATCACGCCCAGGCAGCCGCGGTTGCCGCAGCGGCACGGGGGTCCGTTCACGTCGACCGTCATATGGCCGAACTCGCCCGCCGCGCCCCAAGCTCCCCTGTAAACGCTGCCGTCGACGATGATGCCGGCCCCTATGCCGCCGTCGATCGAGATGTAGATGAAGTTTTGCGTACCTTTGCCCGCGCCGAGGTGCAATTCGGCCAGTGCCGTGGCGTTTTGGTCGTTATCTACGAGCGTCATCATGCCGAAGCGTTTGCTCACGACGGGCCCGACCGGGACGTTTTTTACACCTAGGCTGGACGAATAACGCAATATGCCGGAGTTCTTGTCGATCAGACCCGGGCACGCCACGCCGATTCCGAGGACAGGCCGGCCGAGGTCCTGCGCCGCGGCCCGCAGCTTGGCTACGGCCTGGATGATGGAACCGAGAAGGCCGTCGGAGCTAGCAAGATCGATGGGATGGGTGATTTGATGCAGAACATCGCCGTGTAGATTGGTAACGGCACCTTGGATGCCGTCCACGTGAACGTAGAGGGCGAGCACCGTGCGGGCATGGGGATTCAACGTGACGAGAACAGGAGGTCTGCCCCCTTGCGACCGGCCGAGCCCTTTCTCATCGACCAAACCTTCTTCTATCAGTTGGTCGACGATGGCCGACACCGTGGCCGGGCTGAGGCGCATCTGTTTGGCCAACTCTGCCCGGGAGATGGGCCCCCGTGACCAGATGGCCTCCAACAGCAGGGAGCGGTTGATGCGTTTCATGAGCTGACTATTGCCTGTGTACCGCACTGCCCTCGCATCCTCAGTCGCAGCAGGCCGGCACGACCCGATGCCGCCGGCCTTACTTTATTTACTCAACAAACAAACGGACGACGGGACGGCGCCCCACGCGTTTCGGGCAGGTCCTCCCGCTGCCGGCCGGGGACCGACGGAAGGTGCGCCGGCACCGGTATACTTCCACTTCAAGCCGTGTTTTCCTTGTTTTCTCGGCGGTCCCGCCGCAACTTCCTACGATCCCCATGCAGTGGGCTCAGCGGGACGCCTTGCGCCTCGACACCGGCCGTCCCGGAGCGCTCAGGGTCCGGGTTATCCCAGGGGTTCAATAGGTTTCGTGTTGCCGAAGACGGGCGTCGGACCGGCGACCGGTGCAGCCCAGCGCACGGCATTGGCGATAACCTGCATGACTAGGGGGTGGTGATAGATCGGATACGTTTCGTGCCCGGGCCGGAAGTAGAAAATGCGTCCTTTCCCGCGGTAGAAGCAGCAGCCGCTGCGGAAGACCTCACCGCCCGCGAACCAGCTGATGAAGACGAGCTCGTCGGGGGTAGGGATGTCGAACCGCTCACCGTACATCTCCGTTTGCTCGATCTCAAAATACTCCGGCAGGCCGGCGGCGATCGGATGGCTCGGTTCGACGACCCAGATGCGCTCCTTCTCGCCCGCCTCGCGCCACTTCAAGTCACACGTCGTTCCCATAAGGGCCTTGAATATTTTCGAGAAGTGTCCGGAGTGCAATACGATAAGACCCATGCCGTCCAGGACACGCTTGCGCACCCGGGAGACCACCGCGTCGTCGACCCGGTCGTGTGCCCTGTGGCCCCACCAGATAAGGACGTCGGTCTGGTTCAGGCGCTCTTCCGTCAAGCCGTGTTCCGGTTCTTCCAGCGTCGCCGTGGCAACCGAGAAATCCTCGTGTTTTTCGAGATGTTCCGCGATGGCCGCGTGGATGCCGTCAGGGTAGATCCTGGCTACGGCTGGATTTTCCTTCTCGTGGAGAAACTCGTTCCAGACGGTTACCTTGATGGGTGTCATATGTATCGCGAAACCTTCGCTAACTCGAACGGTGAGACCGACGGTTTCGCTTTCCTCCTTTCCCGCGGTGCAACGACGCTGCGAGGCCTGCTCGCGGCGTGCGTGCGTTGTCTACCCAAACCTTCGTTCCAGGTTGGTGAAATCCTCCACCATCCCCCGGGGCGGGCTTCCCTGCTTATGGTTGTTTTCCGCACCGAATTTATGCTGAGTTGGGCAGGATTTCATAGGGCTTAACAGAATACGTGGTGGAGAGAGTCGCCTCATCACCCTGCGGTGTCCCACCGTAACCAGCGGATGGCCCGAAAGGAGGGAATCCCCCGATCTTGCCAGTACCGCATCGCGTTGCGTCAAGGCAAGCGCTCCCGCCCCTGCCCCTGACGCGAGTCCCGCTTCACAGGTGAGGAAACATCGGATACTCACTTGGCTGAAACCCCAGGTCGGTGGGGGTTAAGCGCTCCAACGGGTGATATTGCACAAGGGCGACGTAAGGGGGTAAATGAAGATGCATAACCGATTGCTGGCGCTCTTACTTACCGCCCTCATGGTATGGACCCTGGCTGTGCCGGCCCTGGGTGCGAATCCGTTCTTCGACGTGCCGGAAGACCACTGGGCATACGACGCCGTAGAATACCTGGCCGAGGCTGGCCTGATCGAAGGTTATCCGGACGGTACCTTCGGCGGCGCCCGGAACTTTACCAGGTACGAGATGGCGCTCGTCTTTGCTCGCATCGTGGCCCGCTTCGAGCAGTACGTCGATCAGCTGGTTCAAGAGGGGATCTCCACCCGTTTGCAGGGTATCGAGAACCGGTTGGACGGAGTAGATTCCCGTGTGGAAGGCATCGACTCCCGCGTCGAGGGCCTTGACACCCGTTTGACCGCAGTCGAATCCCGCCTCGACGAGCTGGCCGCCCAGGTAGCCGAAGCCTTGAAGGAAGCGTCCGAAGCCTTGCGGGCGGCAAGTGAGGCACGTGATGTAGTTGAAGTTCCGGAACCGGTTGAGCTCGAGGTTCCCGTCGTAGATCCCGAGCAAATTGAAGCGGCCCTCGAGGCTGCCCGTCGTGCGCAGGAGCTTGCCGAACAAGCCATGCAGGTCGCAGTCGGCACCCTCGAAGTGATCGACGCGCGTGACTGGGAGGGCCAGATGGCCGATCACGACGCCCAGATCAGCGCGGCCGCGGCCAGGGCGCAGCAAGCCCTCGAGGCGGCCCAGAAGGCCGTAGCTGACGCAGAGGCGGCCATGGAGGTTGCCGTCGGCACGCTCGAGGCAATCGATGCTCGCGACTGGGAAGGCCAAATCGCACGGACCAGCGAAGAGGCCCGAGCCGCGTCGGCACTGGCGGCCGAGGCTCTAGCGGCAGCCGAGAAGGCGTTGCTCGCGGCCAAGGACGCGATGGACGTGGCGTCCGGAACGCTGGAGGCCATCGATGCTCGTGATTATGATGCCCGCATCGAGAGCGCGGCGGCCGCGGCCGAGCAGGCTATGGAGCTGGCGCAACGGGCAGCGGCTAGCGCCGAACAGGCATTGGCGACGGCCGATGCCGCGATGCAGGTAGCTATCGGAACGTTGGAAGCCATCGATGCGCGTGACTGGGAAGGGCAGATTGCGTCTGCCGCCGCTAAGGCCGACGAGGCGTCCGCGAAGGCGGACGAGGCTCTGGCATTGGCCCGGAGCATCGCACTTGTGAGCGAGCCCGACGGCGAGGAGCTGCCGGTCCCGAGGCCGAGCTTCACGGACGAGGCCCGCGCAGCCATCGAAGAGATCGCCGCTAGGGTCGTTATGGACCGTCTGGCGGAAGTGAAGGCCAGGGCCGACGAGATCGCCGCCGAAGTGAGCGACATCCGTACGGATCTTGACGCTGCCAAGGCGTTGATCGGTGCGGAGGCCGACCGCCTCGAGCGAGCGATCCTGGACCTGACTCAGGAGTTCGCCTACGAGCTTGAGACTCTGGGCGTGCGCGTCGCGGCATTGGAGGCCAAGTTCACGTCGCTCGACTCCCGGGTGGCAACCCTCGAGTCCGACGTGGGCGCGCTGAAGCAGGATGTGGGCACGCTGAGGACCGACCTCGACGTGCTCGGTACGACCGTCGATGAGCACGGCAGCGAGCTCGTTGCCCTCCGCGCCGAGGTCGAGAAGTACCGCATCAGCGGCTTCAACGAGATCCGCGGCTACTACGGTGTCAGCGAGGGTACGGCAACGATCCTCAACAACCCGCGGGATCCGGATGCCGGTGCGTTCGACGTGCCCAAGCCTGGTGTGTCCAACAGGCTGCAGGTCCGTCTGGACGGTAAGCCGAACGACGAGGTCGACCTGGTGGCACTCGTTGACCTGGTGCTGGACACCCGCAGCGGCCGGGCGCTGGGAGCCATCATGAGGGATTCCTACGCCTTCGCCGAGCTGACGACCGAGCAGCCGGTACGGCTTGTCCGCCTCGGTTACCTCGACTCGAACCGGGTGGCCGAAGGGTACAGCCCGCAGGTGCTCGATGCGAAGACGTTCGATCAGACCCGGAATATCGGTCTGTTCACGAACATCGTGTCGGAAGCCGCCGATAAGGATCTCTTCGTAGCGTACGTGCTGCAGAAGAAGCAGATGGTAGCCGGTCTGTCGACGGACCTCGCGTTGGGCGTCATGGATGCTCGGATCGGTGCGGTCCGGCTGTTCGACGAGACCAACCCGCGCACGGGCGTGGAGCTGGGTGCGTCCATGGAGACGGACGACTTCACGGCGAGCGCTCAGGCGATTATCGACGTCGAGAACCAAGCGCAGAACTACAGGGGATCGCTCGAGCTGCCCATCGGATCGGCGACGCTGACCGGTACGCTGCAGCGGATCCATCCGGTGTGGGCCGACGACTCCCTGCGGCTGCCGTTCGCAGCCGAGATTAAGAGGCAGGATCCGAACAAGGCCGATAAGGTCGTCGACGTGAACAACGACGTCTTTGCCGGTCAAAGCCTGATCAAGGGCCGCATCGACGTTCCGATCGGATCGTTCATGGCCTTTGCTCAGGGTGGCCGTTATCGCTCCGGCGCGACGGTCGATATGTTCACCCAGTTCGGCGTGTCCGACCTGAACCTGCTCGGGTTCGAGACGGAGTACATCCGGTCGCAGTTCGTCCAAACCGGTACGAATAAGACCCTTGTCGATAACCGGGCAAGCTTTACTACGCAGCTCAACGGTATCGGCATGAAACTCGAACTGAACCATGCCGACGACGAACAGACGACTGTGCCCGAGGATGCGGAGCGCACGCAGTTCATGGTGACCTTGACGTCGCCCATTACGATTCTGGTACCGTGGAACGCCAGCCTGAACTTCGGCGTCAACCTGTCCGACGCCGCGCCCAACTCGATGCACACGGGGTACAAGCTGGAGTTCAAGGACTACCAGGTGTTGGCGGACGTCAGCATCGGGGCCGAGATCAGCGGCGAGAGCGGCGTGATTCGCGACGGCAAGTGGCGGCTGAACTCGACTTGGACCGACGCCAGCCAGACCAAGCAGGCGGTTGACGCCAAGTGGCGTGTTGCCGAACCGCTCACCTTGACGGCTGGGCTCGAGTTCGTCAACCACAGTGTCGACGGCCGTACCACCACGCGCGATGCCGGCGCCGAGTACTTGATGGCCGGTGCCTTCGGCGGCGACCTGACGCTCGGATACGGCTACCGGGTCGTCTACCGGAACGGCACGATTGACGGCACGCCGCGGAACGTGCTGAGCGCGGCATTCACCAGGAAGGCGGGCGACTTCACGCTCACCGCCGACGCGAAGCACTACATCGGCGGCACCTCCGGTGAGCCGGGCAACGACGTGGATACCGTCGCCTCCTTGAAGCTGTCCTACCCGGTCTTCAAGGGAGCTGCCTTCATGGTGGACGGCAAGTACGTCAGCTCTTCGGGCAGCAAGGCCGACGAGTACACTGCTACCTCGCTCACGGCAGGTCTGAGGTTTAACTTCTAGACCCGTCGCTGATGAGTGACCAAGGGCCCCTGGGTTTGTCCCGGGGGCCTTTTTGGAATCTGTCCGGTGAGGGGGCTGGGCTGCGTGTCGCAGGCAATCCTCGGGATCGATCCGGGTTCGGACAAGTGCGGCGTGGCGGTCGTGGACCTGGGGGGCACCTGCCATTGCCGCGAGGTCGTCCCAACGTCCGATGTGGTACCGGTCGTGCAGCGCCTGAGCACGGCGTATCCCGTGGTGCGCATCGTCATCGGTGACGGTACCGGTTCAGAGGCGCTTATTCAGGCCTTACGCGAGGCGAACATCCTGAGCCGATTGGGCGTACCGGCTGTCGTGGACGAAGCCTACTCAACGGAAGAGGCGCGGCGGAACTATCTGTTGGAACACAGAAAGGGTTGGCGGCGCCTCATTCCACTCGGACTCCAATCTCCTCGCGAGCCCGTGGACGGTTATGTAGCCGAGGTGCTCGCCCGTCGCTACTTGCGGGAGCAGCGAACGGGCCAAGGTGGCGGAATGGGAAAATAGACCCTCGGTCGACGGCTGAGTGGCGGGGACGGAAGGGTTCACCATATATTTGGCGAAGATGGAAGCACGAAGTGGTTGAGGGAGCCCGCGGGGACAAGGCAGGTCCAACTGTATGCGCTATGGTGGTACGATCCGGCAGGTTCGCACCCATTTCCTGTGGATGGTGCTGTTTGCCCTGGTCGTCTCGACTGCACCGACCTTGGCTGCCACCAATCCATTCGCCGAAGTGCCCGACGGGCACTGGTCGTACCGCGCCCTCATTCGTCTGGAAGAGTTGGGGTTGACCCAGCCGCGCATCGCCAGTGGCTACCGCCTCGTGACGGGGCTTACGCGTGTCGAGGTCGCCATCGAGGTCGCCCAGGCGCTGGACCACATGATGAGCGTCGCGGCCGACTCGACCGAAGCCGTCCTGACTAGGTTCGCCCAGATCCATCCTACTACCTTGGTTGCCGCGTACAATCTGCGCGTTTCGGAAGAGAAACGACTGACCGAAGCGGACCGCAAACTCTTCTCGGACCTCATCACCACGTATCGTCCCGAACTCGAAGCGTTGGGTTACCGCTTCGACACCGGTTTGAGTCTCGTGGGCCTGCGCATGACCGGCGAACCTTTGGGACAACTGGAGATGCCGTCCCCGGAGGGGCAGTCCGCCGTGGATGACCTCTCGGATTCTCCGGCCGGCGACCGGTCCCTCGGCGGAACGTTCCGCCTACAGCCTCCGGTGTTGAAGCTGGACGTGAACCCGGCCCTCGTATTCGGCGACGACGGGGCGGCGGGAGGTTTTCGTCTGATCCCGAACCCGAACGTTGCGCCCGGCTTGCCCGTAGGTGACGACGTGCTGGCCCGCTTTGGGGAACTGGCGGGAGCGGGTTGGGACGAACTGGCTTTGAATGCACCGGAGCGGCTGCTGGGCCTCGAGCCGGGGGTAGCTCTAGGCCAGCTGGGGTCGACGGTGCTCGTGGCGCGGCGTGGGTCGGGGGAAGGTGCGGATTACGTAGCCGGCTTGGACGGAGCGATTGTATTGGATCGGCTCACTTTGGGCGCGACGGTATTGCGGTCGGTGGCGCCTCCGCCCGCCGCTGACTCGCAAACGGGGGAGCTGCGGGACGGAACCGTGGCTGGAGTGCAGGGCAGCTACCGTTTGACCCCCGGCATACTGGTGACCGCGGGCCTTGCCAGCAGCATTTGGGACGGAAAAGATGCAGGGCTCTGGCACGTCGGGGGCGTCCTGGAGTTTTCGGACACCATGTCGCTACGGGCCATGTACCGGCTCGAACAGTCGGGCTTTCGGACCTTCCTTGCCGGCCCGCCCGCAGACGAAGAGGAAGGGAAGGCGGGTACGGATCGCCTCGGGTTTGACTTGGCCTTCGACTTGGGCTATGCACGCCTCACAGCCGGCTTGGGGCTGGAAGGTGACCCCGAGGACAGCACCTGGATTCGCCAGCTGGGACTGGACTTCACGATACCCCGCACGAATGTCAATCTGAAACTAGGCTATGCCCTGATCGAGAGTTTGTCGGAGAGAACCGAACTCGGGCTCGAGTATCTCCTGTCGAATGGCTCGCTCGAACTCCGCTACAGCGTGATCGACCCAGGGGCAGCCGGAAATCCGACCGACACTGCCGAGGCGAACTGGGATGCCGCGATCACGATCCGATTCTGACAAACAAGCTCCGGTCGACAGGCAAAATGGGAGGGCGAGATTATGATCTGGCGCAAGATCATCTGCTCGGTGTTGGCAGCGTTGTTGGTACTTACATCGGTGCCGGTGGCGGCACAGGATGTCACGACCACGACTCCGGGCCTGCAATTGAATCAAGTGGAAACTATATTGTACGGAGCGCCGAAGGAAGGGTCGTTGATTCCCCGGATTGAGCAGGCCGAGCGCGACGTGCTCGGCCAGGTGCAGATCGACGGCGGATCGATCATCGCTCGCATCGACAACCTGCTGCGGGTCGTCGGCGGCATTGCGAGCGGCAGTTCACTCTTGATGCGGCTCAATTCCTTGGAGTGGATGACGTTCCAAGAAGTGACTTACGGGCAGCCGCTCATGCGGCGTATCGAGACGCTCGAACGGGCGTTTTACGGAGAGATCTCGCGGGATTCGGTCTCCCAGCGGATAGCCCGACTGAGCCGCGACATTTGGGGCAGTGAACAGATCCACATTGCCCGCAAGCAGGTTCCGGCCGAAACGACGCTGCGCATTTCTCTACTGACGGAGATTAATTCGGGTTCCATGAAGCCGGGCGACGCGGTCCGGTATAAGGTGACCGAGACCCTTCGCCTGGAGAATACGATCCTGATCCCGGCCGGCACCCAAGGAGTCGGTACGGTGATGGAAGTCCGCCAGGCCGGTCCTTTGGGCCGCGACGGCCTTGTGACCATCGACTGGGGTTACGTGACGGCGATTGACGGCACCCAGGTCAAGGTGACCATCGGGGCAGCGGCCACCGAACGCAACCAGCATTCGGCCGAACTGGCCGCCGGCGCCGCGATGGCGGGCGTTATCCTGCTTGGCCCGATCGGCCTGGCCGCCGGTGCTCTGGTACCGGGAAAGGAGCATGTCATCCCGGTCGGCACGCAGTTTTACGCCGAGGTCGCCGAAGCAGTGAATATCAACGGCCTCTCCCTGGTTCCGGTAAACTAGCCGGACCGGCTTCGAATTCGGACAACCAATCCAATCTGTAAAAAAGAGTGGGACCCTGTGTGCGCACACAGGGTCCCAGGGCGTCAAACGCGTCGAGGGGAGGCCGACTCGCTTGAACGCTGTGCCGTAGACACGCCCATTATACTCCGCACCGACTAGGAAGTGTGTCGAAACTTGTAACTTGGCCCACCGAAAATGAACGAAGTTCGTCGTCCGGGCGGACCGCCGGTACGCAAAGCGTCCCGGATGACCTCTCGTCGCCGCCTCGCTTTTCATGGTATAATTGGCGTATGATGGACTTGGGGGGTGGTGCCTTATGGCAATGATGCGGATCAAGGATAACATCGAAGCAGAAAAGCCAGTGCGAGGCACGGTTGTAGCAACCCTCACGGATGAAGAGGCCGCGGCCTACAGGGAGATCGCCATCAGCTACGAGGCGGCCCGCATGACGCACATCACGCTCACCCTCGCCCGCGAGATTGCCGAGAAGAAGGCCGAATGGTGGGAGACAATCTGCATCAAATATGGTTTGCCCCATACTTGGCCTTTGGTTGCCGACTACGTTGAGAAAGTGGTCTATGTCGCTGAATGACCCGTCTCTTCGCAAATAGACAGCCCCTGCTCCTACGGGGTGCAGGGGCTGTCTTGCGCGTCAGGGAGTAGACGGAGGGGCCGTCCGTCGCAAAGCCGCGTACGGAGGTGTGGACCCCTGCTTGCTCCACCTAGCGTGGGCATAGTAGCGCTCGAGCGTTCTGGGGTCCTCGGCCCCCAGGTACGAGGCGAGGGTCTCCGGGGACCAGCCGAGACTCACCTTATCCAGTATGGCGGTATTCCGCAGCCGCGTGACGTTCAGGACCGTCTTGCGCAGAGCCGGCACGCTCCGCATCTTGCGCAGGACGTTGTCGACGGCCCCCTTCGTGATCGGCTCCTGCCAACGGTTCAAAAACAGCGCGCGCGACGAATTGTTCTCTCGCTTCTTCAGATATGCGGCTAGCGCCCGGTTGACCTCGAGCGCTAGGGGGACGGGGCGCTGTACGTCGTTTTTGCCGGTCACGCGCAGGGTAGAGGTGGCGAGGTCGACATCTTCTACCCGCAGTCGCAATACCTCCCCGAGGTTTAGGCCACACCGCAAGAAGAGTAGGAACAGACAATAATCGCGTTCGGGATCGGGTGCGATGGTGCGGACGGCATCGAGCAGCGCTGCCTCTTCAACCGGCGTAAGCCCGTGGGGCGGATCGGGCTGTGTACGACCGTCGGAAAGTGCAACTTCGATCTCTATGCGATGCGGCACGACACCCGAGTCGTGGAGGAAGTCGACAAACTTGCGCAGGCACGACAGGCGCCTTCTCACGGAGCTGTCTTTGTTGTTGCGCTTCGTCCGCTGCTCGTCTAAGAACGCGGTCAGGCTCTCGCGGGTAACCGCCGTGGCCGGGATCTTGTTCGCTTTCTCGCCGTGGAGATTTTCCATGAACCGGCAGTACAGCCGGATGTCGTGCATGTAATGCTGGATGGTGTTCGGGGACAGCGTCTCACGGACCATGTGCGCCTGGAACTCATGGGCCGCCGTTTGCATGGACCATACGCCACGGTCTGGCGATCTTTCGAGTGAGAACACGATATGTAAACCTCCTTTGCAAACATAAAATACTGAGTTGACCGAGACGCTTGAGTCGACTCGGCTGTGCGTGGTATTTGGACAGTGGGCAAGGAAGTCCTGCTACAATCTAGCAATTACTAGTGAAATTTGACCCAAAGTGACTATGTAAACACAACATAATCGACCCTATTACAGAGGTCAATTTTATATAAAATTGCCGGCCGGCGAAGTTCGGTTCCGCGGGATCGCCGGCCCTTTGCCCGGCGCGTCGCAGTGGCAGGAAGAAAGGACAAATAAAAAAGGCGCCTCCACAAACGGAGCAGCGCCTGCCTTTGCCCGCCGTGATGCCGTTCCCGGATTACCGGCGCATGATGAGGGCGAAAGTTTCCGTGCGGGTGCGTGGATCGGTGCGGAACCGGCCGCGTACGGCGGAGGTCACCGTCTGGCTGCCCGGCTTTTTGACGCCGCGCATGCTCATGCACAGATGCTCGGCTTCGATCACCACCGCTACGCCTTCAGGCTGCAGCTTCTCCATCAAGAGATCCGCGATTTGACTCGTCAGCCGCTCCTGCATCTGCGGGCGCCGTGCAAATCCTTCCACGACGCGCGCAAGTTTGCTCAGGCCCGTGACACGCCCCCCGGCAGGGATGTACGCCACGTGGGCTTTCCCGAAAAAGGGCAGAAAATGGTGCTCGCACATGGAATAGAAGGGGATATCGCGCACGAGAACCATCTCGTCGTGTTCTTCGGTGAAGACGACCTCAAGATGCTGCGCGACGTCCTCCTCGAGGCCGGAAAATATCTCCGCGTACATCTCGGCGATCCGCCTGGGAGTGTCGGCCAAGCCCTCGCGATTCGGATCTTCGCCGATGGCTTCAATGATCATGGTGACGGCCTCGCGGATCCGTTCCTGGTCGATCATGGGTTACCCTCCTGAACGGGCGCATGGCAAAAAACAAAGGCCATCGCTAGCCCGGCATGTCCAAACCCTATCCTACTGCATATGTCCAGGCAAGGCAAGTTCTGACAGCCGAGGTGAAGCGAGACTCTTCAGCCGGAGAGGGCGGTTCTGAGTATGAGTAAAGTTTACTGGGGACGCGACGCCTGATTCGAGCCCCGGGCCAGGGACTGACATGAATTGGGTGGGGAGAACAGAAGGGGCGCTTTACTCAGCGCGGGCCCTGTTGCCGCGCGAAGAGGTCCCAGCGGGGAAGAAACAAGCGTCTAGCA
>JAAYLA010000247.1 GCA_012522135.1 Bacillota bacterium
ACCGGAATCAAGGTCGTGCACGGCGTGCGGGCTATCTCGGACGCGATGGTCGACATGGGCGAAGAGCTGCTCGGTGTACGCAAAGAGCAGCGTGGGCAGAGCGAGACGCAAGCCGCGCCGCCCGCCCAAGGTACGACCAGCACCTGATCTCGCCCGCTCTGCAACCCGCCTTTACCCCGTCGCCTCGCCCCGCTGCAGCTCAGCCAACGGAGGCAGGGCCCAATCGATAGGCTCCATCCCGTGCTGCTGCAAGAACGCATTGGCCCGCGAGAACGGCCGGCTGCCGAAAAAGCCGTAATGGGCCGAGTAGGGGCTTGGATGGGCCGATTCGATGATGCAGTGGCGCGAGGCGTCGATCATGTCCTTTTTCGCCTGCGCGTTCTTACCCCACAAAATGAATACGAGGGGCCGCTCGCGGGCGTTCAGTACTTCGATCACCCGATCCGTAAAATGCTCCCATCCTTTGCCACGGTGCGAATTCGCCTGGCCGCGCCGCACCGTCAGCACGGTGTTGAGTAGGAGCACTCCTTGGCGCGCCCACGGTTCGAGGCAGCCGTGGTCGGGAATCGGGCAGCCCAAGTCGGCGTGGAGTTCCTTGAAGATGTTTTGGAGCGACGGCGGCGGCGGCACCCCGGGTTTGACCGAGAAGCTCAACCCGTGGGCTTGTCCGGGGCCGTGGTAAGGGTCCTGGCCCAAGATGCAAACCTTAGTCTCGGCGTACGGCGTGTAGTGCAGGGCGTTGAAAATGTCGTACATGTCCGGGTAAACGGTCGTGGTACGGTATTCGTGGATGAGAAACTGCCGCAGCTCTTTGTAATACGGCTTTTGAAATTCTTCATCCAAGAACTCCGCCCAATCGTTCCGTAAGATGCGTCCCAACTTGCGCTCCTCCCGCTTGGTATTAGACATGCCGCGGAAAGGGGAGCCTCTGCCCCCCTCCCCGCGCCGTTGTCCTTTGGACTTCCAACCTTACACCCGGCAGACGAGCTCCGCCAGGGTGCGCACCGCAACGCCGGTCGCGCCCTTCACCAGGTAGTGGCGGTCCTTCGAGTTGTTCCCTGTGCCCGCGATGTCGAGGTGGGCCCATTTTGCCTTCTCCACAAATTCGCCGATGAACAGGCCTCCCGTGATCGCGCCGGCCGGACGGCCTCCCGTGTTCTTGATGTCGGCGACGTCGCTCTTGTACTGTTCCTTGTACTCGGGATCGGCGGGTAGACGGCAGTAGCGCTCGCCCGCCTTCTTTCCGGCCTCGACGATGGCTTCGGCGAGCTCGTCGTCGGTCGAGATCAGGCCCGTGTAGAGACTGCCGAGCGCGATGACGCAGGCGCCCGTGAGCGTCGCCACGTCGACGACGCTGTGGGCCCCCAGCGATTCCGCGTAGGCCACTGCGTCGGCCAGGATGAGACGGCCCTCGGCGTCGGTGTTGTCGACTTCGATGGTCTTGCCTGTCATGGCCTTCAAGACGTCGCCTGGCTTCAGAGCGGTGCCGGAGGGCAAGTTCTCGACGCACGGCGCCACGGCGATCACGTGCTGCTTCGGCTTCAGCAGGGCGATGGCCCGCATGGCACCGAGTACCGCAGCGGCGCCGGCCATATCGCCCTTCATCGCACCCATGCCTTCCGCCGGTTTCAGGCTGATGCCGCCCGAGTCGAAGCAGACGCCCTTGCCGACGAGCGCGAAGGGCTGCTCGTCGTCGGAGCCGCGGTAGCGCAAGACGATCATCTTGGGCTCTTCGGCACTGCCCTTCGCCACGCCGAGAAGGGCCCCCATGCCAAGCCGTTCCATGTCGCGCCGCTCGAGAATCTCACACTCGAGCCCGACCTCGGCGGCCATCTGCTTCGCCTTGGCCGCCAGAACGGTCGGCGTCAGGTCGTTGCTCGGCGTGTTGACGAGGTCCCGGGCCCAGTTGGTCGCTTCGGCCAGGATGGTGCCCCGCTCGATCGCCGGCCCGGCCGCCTGGACCTTGTCGCCGTCTTGTTCGTACACGACGACTTCGACGAGCTCGTCCTTGTGGCCGTTATCGTCCTTCGTCTTGTAGGTCTCGAACTTGTAAAGGCCCAGGATGGCGCCTTCGGTCAAAGCCTGCGCCGCCTCGCCTACGTCGAGGCCACCGGCGCCTGCACCGTGCAGCGGACAGCCGATTCGCCGCACACCGCCTTTGGCCGCAGCCCGCACGCCGGAGGCTGACGCCTGGCGCACTCGCTCGGCGCTGAGTTCCTCTTTCTTGCCGAGGCCCACCAGGACGACCTTGCGGTAGGGACGGCCGCCGCCTAGGTGCAGCGTGATCGTCTCGTTCAGTTCGCCTTTGAATTCCTTACTTCCGAGCACGTTCTTGATCAAGCCGCCGATGGCCTGATCGACGGCCCCCGCCGCCCCGCCGGGCTCGGTGATGCCTTCGAAAATGCCCAAGACCAGGGCTTCAACCTGAGCTTCCACAATACTGCCTTCCGTAATGTGAACCCGCATCTCGGTACCTCCATTGTTGAACTGCGAACAAACATAAGTACGCCTCGAGCAAACCCGAGGGTGACGTTAAGGGAACTCCATTGCCTACATGTCTACGTTACCGGCCCTAGGGTTCCCTGTTGGAACTGACAAATTCTTTGCGGAGCGGGCGGGTGGGGCGGTGGGGGCCTTGGAGGCCTGGGTGGGGTGGCAGGAGGCCTGGAAGGCCCGGCTGGGGCGCGGGTGGGCCCGGGGGCCTGGGGGGCCTGGGTGGGGTGGATGGAGGCTTGGAAGGCCCGGCTGGGGCGCCGGTGGGCCCGGGGGCCTGGGGGGCCAGGCAGAACTCGGGGCCTCCAAGGCATCGGCTAGCGCCCAGTGCGCCTGACGGCCGTGGGGACTCCGGCAGTCGCACGGCTGCCTGCTGACCGGGCCTGCCCGGCCAAAGCCACGCAGTTTCCGCCTCACCGTCGCCGGATGTCACGGCAGTGCCGGTCGCTCCGGCAATCAAACTGCAGCTACAGGGCTTCTGTCCGACAGGTGCTTCCATAAAATGGAACCCGCTCCCCGCCCCACGGCCCGATTTTGCGCGGGTTTGCCCACCACCGGGCGTGGCGTAGGGTCCGGCGGTAGACTCCGACGACAGCCTCCGGGA
>JAAYLA010000248.1 GCA_012522135.1 Bacillota bacterium
CCACACGGGACAGAACAGCGTCTAAAGCCACGGTCACGTCGCGCACCGGGCCGTCGGCCGTGAGGACCACATCGCCCCTTATCTGGATCTCATCGGGACCGCCGACGTGGATTTCGATGCCTTCCAACCGAGCCTCCACGACGCCCAGATGGAACGGGCGCACGAACGAGGCAACGACTTCGTCCCGGTAGAGGTAGTCAAGGCGAGCATCGTAGTGCCCCGCGGGCAGGCCATCCAACACGAGCGGAAACAGCGTCTCATTGCCGATCCCTTCGATCCGCCCGATCTCGCTGTCGCCGATCTGCAACCGCACGCCGCCGGGCAACTCGTTCCACGGTGACAGCAACCGTACGTGCACGGGCCGCCGGCGGTCCACGACGTCCACCGATATGTGCACGCCGTCCGGCTCGGGCTGCACTAGGCGCCAGTTGAGGCCATACGGTTCGAAGCGGCTGTGCACGTCGACGACCATGTGCGACCCTGTTTCAGCGGGTGTGGAGTAGTACACGCCGGAGTAGGGCGCTAGGGTGAGGCCCCGTTCCACCAGCGTGCGGCCTTCCGTCACGTCTCCCACACGCAATGCAACAGCGCCTGACAGAGGATCGTAGGAAAGCACCGCCTCGTACCTGTGTCCGGAAGCGGGGTTCACGGAGACCAGCGTGTAGAACTTCAGGCCGGACAGCGGGCCGCTTCCATCCGCCGCCAGATTGTTCGGGAGCAGGCCTTGAGCGCTCACGAGGTGCAGGCCCCACGTCGAGCCGAACCAACTGAGCGGGACGCGAGCCCATACGAGGCCCAGCACGTCGGGGAAGTCGCCGGGCGTAGAGGCGAGTCCCGCCAGCCAATATGCTTCTTGTAGCTCCGGACCCGGTTCGAACTGCACCCGGATGGCTACGGGTTCGCCGCTGCGGGCCGCACCCGCTGCCGAGGTCCGGGCGGCGGTGGGGACCAGCAGCAGTGCCAAAACCCACACGCCGAGAAACAGCGGCGAGGCGAGTGCGTGTTTCCGTACGCTGCGTTTCATGTGGTGCACCCCCCGGCTACTCCACGACGGGCAACGCCAGCCTCTTGTCCTCGGCGAGGGCGGCGACTACTTCGTCGATCTCCTCGGCGTCGTTCTGCTCCATGAAGATGCGGACAAGCGGTTCGGTTCCGGAGAAACGGATGCACACCCACGTGTCGTCGGGGAAGTACACTTTTAGCCCGTCCAGGTACGAAATCTTCTCGCTCGCCTTCGGCAGCTTGGGCACGTACTTCTCCTCGAACAGCAGGGACTGCAGGCGGCTTTTTTCGGCGGGCGTGATCGGCAAGTTGATGGCCCGGGTCTCGGTACGGCCGAAGCGCCGGTTGATTTCCTCTCCGAGTTCGCTGATGGTCTTGCCGGTCTTGGCGATCATCTCGATGCAGAGGAGGGCCGCGAAGATGCCGTCCTTGCCGTTGACGTGGCCCCGCAGCTTCACCCCGCCGCTGCTTTCGCCGCCGAGCAAAAGGTCGTACTTGTCCATGGCCGCCGAAATGTACTTGAACCCGACGGGCACCTCGTAGGCAGGCTCGTCGTAGTGGCGGGCGATGCGGTCGAGGATGTGGGTCGTGGTCACATTCCGCACGACGCCGCCCTTCTCGCCACGGTACTCCTTCAGGTAGTAGTAGAGCAGGCGCAAGATCTGATCCGCATCGACGTATTCGCCCCGGTCGTCGTAGAGGCCGATGCGGTCGGAGTCGCCGTCCGTCGCGATGCCGAGGTCATACCGCTTGTCCTGCAACATCCACTCCATGTCGCCGAGGCTCGCCCGCTCGGGAGTCGGGATGCGGCGCACGTTAACCAAGTCAGGCTGGAAGTTGATCATCTCGACGTTGCAGCGCAGCGTGGCGAGGCATACCAGCATGATGTCCCGGGACGTGCCGAACATCGGGTTGAACAAAATGTGGAAGGGCCGCTTCTGGATCGCCTCCTGATCGATGTGGGAAAGGAGCGAATCGATGTACGCGTTGCGGCCGGAGTACATCTTAATCCTCTGTTCCGCCACGTGTTGGGCGAAGCTGCCGTGCTCGATGGGATCGTCCGGAAGGGCGTTAATGATCTTCTCCAGGGCGTCCGTCACTTCCACGGGAGCGTCGCGCCCGTCTTTCACGATCACCTTGACGCCGTTGTAGTGCTGCGGGTTGTGGGAAGCCGTGATCGTGATGCCGAAGTCGAGCCCTTCCCTGTCGACCGCGTGCATGACCATGGGCGTCGGCGACGGGTCCTTCATAAACCAGACCTCGATACCGTTCGAGGCCAGCACTGCCGCAAAAGTTTCAGCAAAGGCGGGAGACAGAAAGCGCATGTCGTAGGCTACGATGATCGGCTTCAGCTCACGCCCGTTGGATTGCTCCTTTGCGTACAGCGCCATACCTTTTGCCACACGGCGCACATTTTCAAAGGTAAAGTCTTCCGCGATGACGCCGCGCCAGCCGCCCGTACCGAATCGAATCATTTTCCGCACCCTTCCATCCGGGGAGATCGTGTGCTGCAATGGGTCAAAGCTCCTAGGAGTCCTATCCCGTTTTTGACGCTAGGCCGCCGGATTCCTCTTCCCCACACCCGATGCAACAGTGTCGCACGCTTGCACTTTTTGCCTCCGCCTTCCGTACAACAGGGAAATTCCTGTCCTCACTGGAATATATTCGGCGAAGCCAGTCCCGATCTGAAGAACGGCCAAGGAGGTAGGCTGTGGTGAAACGGACGGTAGTCATCGCTTTGACTGTTGTGTTGCTCCTGGTACCGCCGGCTCTCGCACAGACGAAAACGCGGATCACTTGGATGGAATGGCCCCGGCCGCACCAAGACGAACTGAACGAGCTGATCATCGCGTCGTTCAATGAGAAATACCCGGACATCGAGGTCGTGTACCAGCCCATGACGAGCGAACAGCAGGTGCCCGTCGCCATGGCTGCAGGTACGGCCCCCGACGTCATCGGCTACTGGGGCGACGTGCTCATCGCCTGGATGGAACAGGGCGCGTTCTTAGCCCTCGACGACTACCTGAACGAGTACGGCTTCGAGTGGGACGACTTCAACCCCATGCAGCTCGAGGCCTTTTCGTGGGAAGGCAAGCAGTACATCCTACCGCACTACCTGGGCACGACGGCTCTCTTCTATAACGTCGATATTTTCCAACAGGCCGGCATCCCGTTCCCCGACGAGACATGGGACTGGACGGAACGGCGCGAGGCGGCCAAGAAACTCACCCTCACTCAGGACGGTCAAACGATCCGCTGGGGCAGCATGCTCCCGGTGACGAGCATCGACCGCTGGGCCAACTTGATCTCAGCTAACGGCGGACGCCACCACCCCGAAGGCGACAATAGCATCGTCCTGTGGGATCAGCCGGAAGCAATTGAGGCCATGGAATACTGGCGGGCGATGCTGCACGATGACCGCACCGCGCCCACGATCCCGGAACTACTGAACAGCGACTACCGGGCCACGTTCGCATCGGGCGTCATCGCGATGTACGAGACGCTGCCCATCGACATCGCCCACTACGAGCATGCCCCCTTCACGTTCCGTATGACGCAGGTGCCGAAGGGCCCGGTCAAGCGGGTACCCCTTGCCACGCTCGACGGCTTCGGCGTCTGGGCGGGCACCCCAAATCCCGATGCGGCGGTGAAGTTCCTCCTGCACCTCGTCTCGCCCGAAGTGAACGAGATGCGGGCCCGTCTGCAGAGCCTGCAGCCCGCTCGCCGTTCGGTCCTCGCCGAGTGGGTCGATATCACGCTCGAAGCATTCCCCTTCGTCACCCGCGAGGACATCATGCAGTTCTACTACGCAGGTGAAACCGCCGAGCCGATGCCCAGCTTCGCCGATCCCACGTTCACGAACCGCACCTTGGCCTCCGGCCTGGCGCGCATCTACACGAACAACGAGCCGCCTGCCATCGTCATGGGGGAAATCGTACCGGTGATCAACGCTCGCCTGCGCCAGCTCAAAGAGCAGCAGTAACAAGGGCGCATTGCGCAGCTGCTTGGACACTGTTTCACGGCGTGTGGAACTTGTCCGGTCCGGGCAGGCTCCCGCCCCCGCCAGCCCCGTGCCGAGCCGGGTCCTATTCTCGCACGAACCGCAGCGTACCGAAGCGGCTCGGCACGTGGAATTGCGCCGGCTCGAGTAGTGTCGGCGACCAGCAGCTGTATTCCTCCACGGGCCGCCGCTTGATCCGGTAGAAGTTGATGGCCCACCGGTCCCCGTGGCGTGGGGTGAGCTCCTCGAGCGACGCGAAGGGAATCGCGAGCTGCGCCGTCCACGAACCGAAACCCTCGGCGGGGGCATCGGCGGTGGGCTGTCCGGGTGCGACGGCCCGTTCCGTGACCACCTCGAGGCCCGCACAGTTCCAGCTCGGATGGCCCACGAAGCGGACGCCGTCGTGGTGGATGAGGGAATCGAACACGACGCCCCGCGGGCTCACGTTAAACTCGAAGTAGTTATGCAGGTCCCGGGGCGCGATGAACACCTCCGCGACCTCTTCATCGTAAAGGGGAGAATCCCGCTCGGTCATCGTGGCTAAAATGTCCTGGTCCTCACAGCGGAAGGCTACGTACAGGCGGCGACCGTCCCACAGCGTGCGCACCTCGGTCGCGAAGGCCGAGTTGGCGCTGCCGTTGTGGAGGCGGAACGGGCCGTAGGCGGGCGCTTCGGACCAAGGCGGCTCATCGAGGCTGCGGCCGAGCTCCACACCGCCGGCCACGTAGCGGCAAACCATCTCCGGTGTTGTCAATTGTGCTCCCTCCCGGGCGCACACTGCTTCACGGACTGCCCTAGCGGGTGGCGGGCTTTGCCGCGGCCTCTTGCAACGTCGGGATCCAGCGGGTAAACTCCTCGAGCGCCTTCGGACCAAAAACCGGATCGAGCTCCATTGCGCCGTCGCCCGTGTGCCCCTCCACGCTCGCCTTGTAGTCCCGGGGCGGGAAAGCGAACACGGTCTCATTGCGCTCTTTGTCCGGCCACACCCAGCACGGATAGTAGCCTTCCTCGTCGTGCTCCGGTCCCCAGCCCTGCACTCCCGGCGCCGCGTCGTCGGTGTCCACGGCCCATCCGTCTTCCGTCAGGAGTTCCTGCAGCCGCTCCTGATCGACGACGAAGGGCAAGTAGATCCGCACGTCGCCGTCTTCGACTCTGTACCGGTAGGTGTGGGATTCGCTAACGAGAACGCCTTCTTTATCGTCGCCCAGAACCCGCCAGTCTCCGCCCACAACGCTCGCCTCCGTCTCGTACGTCGTCGAGGCTAGTATGGCCCAACCGGCGGCCGGCTCAATCCCACACGCCGGGAAACAGTGTCGTATGCGGCGGGGCCGTCGAAGCTGTCCGAACCCGCCCCACACGCCGTGAAACAGTGGCTAATAGAGCAGATATTTGGCCCGCAGCGTTTGGAAGTGGGTCAAGTCGTCCTCCCACACGCTGGCGATGTTCGGCACCGGCGCCGCCCACTCGAGCAGCATGCGTATTTTGTCGGTGCCGGCAAGCAGATCGAAGAAGTAGCGTCCGCTGCGGTCGGGGGCGCGCCAGGCAAAATCGTCGGGGTAGAGCGCCATGATAGTGGAAATGACGGATAGCCCCGTGGTGACGGCGCGGAACCTTTCGCGGTCGACCACTTCGACGGCGACGCCCTGGGACGGCTGTCCTTCATACTTCGATGTCGTGGGCGTGAAAAACAACGGATGGAAGCGGACGCCGGGCAGGTTCAACTTCTCCAATTCGGCGTACAACTCGAGCGCGTCGATCCACGGAGCACCGATGAACTCAAAGGGCCGGGCCGTCCCCCTTCCCTCCGATACGTTGGTGCCCTCAAGCAGTCCCAGACCCGGGTAGACGAACGCCGTGGAGGGGTAGCGCATATTGGGCGACGGCGCGACCCAGGGCAGGCCCGTGTCCTCGAACCACATGCTCCGCTCCCAGCCTTGCATCGGGATCACGGTCAGATCTGCGCCGATGTTCTGTTCCGTGTTGAAAAAGAGAGCCAGCTCGCCGACCGTCATGCCGTGGCGCAAGGCGATCGGATACAGCCCTACGAAAGACGAAAAGCGCGGATCGAGCACGGGGCCCTCGACGATCTCGCCTCCGATGGGGTTCGGACGGTCGAGCACAATAAAGGGAATACCCTGCTCGGCCGCGGCCTCCATCGCGTAAGCCATCGTGTAAATGTAGGTGTAAAAGCGCGTGCCCACGTCCTGGATGTCGAATAGGAGCACGTCGATTCCTTGCAGCATCTCGGGCGTCGGCTTCAGCGTGTTGCCGTATAGCGAATGGACCGGCACGCCCGTATCGGGATCGACGTACGAGGCGATGCGTTCTCCGGCCGGCCGGTCCCCCCGCAGTCCGTGCTCGGGGGCGAAGAAGGCGGCCACCGTGACGCCGGGTGCGACGTTCAGAAGGTCCGCGATGTGGGTCCCGTTGGAATCGATGCCGGTGTGGTTCGTGATGAGGCCGACCCGCTTGCCTTCGATCAGGTGCAGGTACTCGTCAAGGAGCACCTCGATGCCGGGCTGCACCTTCGCCGCGGCCGTCGGCAAGGGCGCAGCCGCAAATCCCACACCGAGTGCAACAGCGACCAACAAGACTACCGCACGACTGCCGTGTCCGCGCATGGTGTCACTTCCCCTCCGTCGTCAGTCCGGGCAGGCTCACGGGCAGCCGTCCCCGGGCCGGGGCGTCGCCGAAGAGCACCTCGCCCAAAGCCTCCATATGCACGGGCAAATATCCGTACGTGGCGACATAGGTAGGCACGTCTGGAAAGAGCAGGAGGTCATACGGCTCCCGCAACGCCACCACGATAAGCCGCTTGCCCATGCGACGCAGATCATTCACGAGCAGCGCCTGGTTCTGATTGGCCCGGTACGTGCCGATGATGATGGTGTCGGCGTCCCGCGCGGCGAGCACTACCTGGGAGCGCTGGCTGACGCTGGGACTTGTGCCGATGACGATTTCCTGCGCGTCCGGAATCCGCCGCCGCACGACTTCGCCCAAGGTGGAAAGGGACGTTCCGCGCTCTTCGGCTTGGGTCAAATCACTCAGCTGCGGCGTGACGACGAGAACCTTTCCGCTCTGTTTCGGCTCGAGTGGGATGGCGCCTTGCTCGTCTTTCACCACCGTCACGGCCGCCCGGGCGATCTCGAGGGCTAGGGCGTGATCCTCAGGGCGGCCCACCCGCTCCGCCGCCTCGGTTGCGCTCACGGGTGCGACATCGAAGAGGCCCCGTTCCAGCTTAAGCCGGAGGATGCGCTCGACCGAAGCATCGATCCGCTCCTGGGAAATCCTGCCGGAGCGGGCCGCCGCCACGAGGGCCTGGGTCACCCGCACGGCGTCGTACCAGTCGGCGGGCCAGGCGACAAGGACCATGTCGGCTCCCGCCTCGACCGCCCGCACCGCGGCCTCGGCGATGCCGAAGTTTGCGGTGATCGCCTGCATTTCCATGGCGTCGGTGACGATAAGGCCCTCATGCCCCAGCTCTTCCCGCAGGAGCCCGGTCAACACGCGATGAGACAGCGTCGCAGGAAGGCCCGGTGTCGGGTCGATGCTCGGAAACGTCACGTGGGCCGTCATGATCGCATCGACGCCCGCTGCGATGGCCGCCCGGAAGGGAACGAGCTCCACCTGGTCGAGGCGCTCCCGGGGATGGTCAACCCGTGGCAGGGCGATGTGCGAGTCGGTATCGGTGTCGCCGTGGCCCGGGAAATGCTTCGCCGTGGAGATGACGCCCTCTTCTTGCTGACCTCGGATGAACGCCGCGCCCAGCTCCGCCACGAGCTCGGGGTCTTCGCCGAAGGACCGGACGCCGATGACGGGATTGGCCGGATTGTTGTTCACGTCGACGACGGGCGCGAAGTTCATGTTGATGCCTACGGCCAGAAGCTGCCGTGCCGTGCTGCGCCCCGCCTCGTACGCCAGCTCGGGCGAACTCGCAGCGCCGAGCGCCATCGCCCCGGGCATCACCGCGGCCGGACTGCGCAGCCGCGCCACGATGCCGCCTTCTTGATCGGTGGCGATAAAGAGCGGAATGCGGGCGCCGCTCGATTGGGCCAGCTGCTGCAGCGACCGGGTCAGATTCGCCACTTGGACCGGGTCGCGGATATTGCGAGCGAACAGGATCACACCGCCCACGTGGTGCTGGCGGATGAGCTGGGTCGCCTCACTGCCCGCCGAGTACCCGGGGAAGCCGGCCATGACCATTTGGCCGACCTTTTGCTCCAGGCTCATCGTGGCGAGAAGTTCGTCGATGTCCCGGGCGCTGGCCGGCGGCGTCTGCCCCCCGCCCCACAGGACCACTCCAACACCGAGTGCAACAGCGAGCAACAAAGCGACCAATCCCCAGCGTTTATGCACGAGTTCACGCCTCCCTCGGCCGTGACGAAAGGAAGTTCATATTCCACGTTTTAGCTCACTGTGTAACTTTTCCTCCTCAAGCGCCGGTGTAAGATGCAAGTCCCGCCCGGGCCCGCAGGTCGGCGTCGCGGATCGTCAGTTCTTGGCCTGCAAGATCCGCTGCCTCCTCGGTGATGAGCCAGCTAATCAGGTGGGCCGGCTCGGACGGATCGGCCAGCTGGTCCCGGCGCAGGCGGCTTACCTCGTTGATCCCAGACCGGCGGATGAGCTCCTGCATGCGGGTGTCGACGACGCCCGGCTGCAGTCCGTACACGCGCACCCCGAGCGGCCCCGCCTCGAGCGCGATGGACCGGGTCAGCATCGCCACACCCGCCTTGCCCGCGCAGTAGGCGCTCCAGCCTTCCTTCGGCCTGTGTGCCGCGCCGGAGCTTACGTTGACGATCACGCCGCCGCCCGCCTCCATAAAATGAGGAAGTACGGCCCGGCATCCGTTGTATACGCCCACCAGATTGACCGTGATGCTGCGGGCCCACTCTTCAGGGTCGGCGTCCCACACGTAGGCGATCGGTTCGATAGCGCCTGCATTGTTGACCAGCGCGTCCAGCCGGCCGTGCGCATCGACGATCTCCCGCACGAGACGCTCCACGGCGGCGTACTCCGTCACGTCGCAGGCGCGGGCAAAGGCCTGGCCGCCTGCCTTCCGGATCTCCTCGGCGACCTTTTCGCACTCCGCACCGTCCCGGGAGGTAACCCACACCACGGCCCCCCGGGAGGCACAGTCCAACGCCGTTGCCTTGCCGATTCCCCTGCTGGCGCCGGTCACCAGAACAACCTTTCCATCATGGCGAAACATAGCGTCACTCCTTTGCGCTTGTCCTCTGTTTCTTGGCGTGTGGGATTGGCCGCAAGCTGGGCGACTCCCGAGCAGCCGCCCGTTCCGCTCCTGCGCATTCCACATCGGGTGCCCGGGTTCCTGGCCAACACCCCGGACTCCGTGGCATACTGTGAGAAAAGGCGGTTGGTTTTTCTGAGCCGCACGGAGACACGGGAGGTCATCTCGATGGCTGCACAAACAAGGCGAGCCTTCCTCGGTGGTAACACGCCTCTGGGATTTTTCTCATACTTCGACCATCTCATCCGGCCAGGACGCGCCCAGCGGCTCTACATTATTAAGGGCGGTCCGGGCACGGGAAAGTCGAGCTTCATGAAATCGGTCGCCGAAGCGTTCCTCGAGTCCGGCTACGACATCGAAGCCTTCCATTGTTCCAGCGATCCCGAGTCCCTCGACGCCGTGCGGATCCCGGCCATCGAAGTCGCTTGGCTCGACGGGACAGCGCCCCACACGATCGACCCGGCGTTTCCGGGCATCTTCGATGAGATCGTCGACTTCGGCGCCTTCCTCGATCCTACCGTGCTCCTCCACCAAAAGCGCGAAGTGCTGCAGATCCAGGCCGAGGTGCGCCACGGGTACCAGCAAGCCTACCGCTACCTCGCCGCAGCCAAGAGCATCCACGAAAACATCGTCGCCGCCAACACCGCCGCCATGAACCACGGCCCTTTGAACGAGCGGATCCAGCAAGTCGTGGCGTCGATCTTCGGCCACCGTACCCCGAGCAAAGTGACGGGCCATGCCCGTCGTCTCTTCGCCAGCGCCATTACCCCCGCGGGCCTGGTGCACTTTCTGCCGTCGCTCATGGATCCCGTCCCCAAGCGCATCGTCGTCACGGGCGAGCCCGGCACCGGCAAGTCCACGCTGCTCAAGGCCGTCGCCCAAACCGCTATCGCCCAAGGCTTCGATCTGGAAATTTTTCACAGCCCCTTGGACCCACACGCCATCGACCACGTGATCATCCCGAAGCTCGGCGTGGCCGTCATCACCTCGACCGAAGCCCATCCGTACACACATCCCGACGCCACGCTCGTCAACCTGAACGAGTACCGCGACTACCACAAAGTGCAGCGGCACCGCAGCGAAACCGAAGACGCTATGGCACTGTACCGCCAGGTGTTGGAACAGGCAGTGCGTACCCTGGCCCAGACCAAAGCCGTCCGAGATGAGCTGGAAGGCTACTACGTCGAGGCCATGGACTTCAGCCAAATCGAAGCGATCCGGCGCACCCACCTCGAACGGCACTGTCGTCCCCGTTGACACTCATTCGACGCTGTTTCGCTCCGTGTGGGAAGGATGGAGCCCAGCCCGCGGCGCCATCCTAGCATTGAAGGAGCGAACGAGTTGACCGGCATCGCCTTCGGGTTCGTTGCAATTTGCCTGTCGGAGAAAAACTGCTCACCGGCGGGCAACGTGACCGTCAAGAGTGTACAGGGGCTCAGCACGGAAGCCGCCCGGCGCCGCATCGTCTCGACTGCCGCCCGGAACATCGAAAATACCATTCGCATCATGCACTTCCTCCGGGGCCATAACCTGAGCCTGTACAGAATGAGCGCCAACCTGATCCCGCTGGCGACGCACCCCATTACGGACGGTTTCCGCTGGTGGGAGGAGCCCGCCGTGGCGGAACCCCTGGCGCGCCTGGGCGAGCTCGTCCGGCGGCAAGGCGTGCGCATAAGCTCCCACCTGCCCCAAGTGTGCGTCCTCAGCAACCCCAAGGACGACGTCTTTGTGTGGCTCCTACGCTACGGGGAGTATCACCGGCGGCTTTTCACGGCAATGGGACTCGACCGGCGGGCGAAAGTCGTCGTTCACGTCGGCGGCAGC
>JAAYLA010000249.1 GCA_012522135.1 Bacillota bacterium
AACGGCGCCGCAGTTCCATATCGCGCCGCACCTGCATCCCGGAAACGTCGATGCCGTTCGGTATGACGCGCACTTTATCGGTAGGGACTTGAAATACGTGCGCCAACTCGTACTGCATAGCGAAACTGCAGACCACTACTCGCCAAGCCTCGTAGATCAACCACCACTCGATATCGCTGATGTGCCGTTGTTCGTCGTTGTGGAGGCCGTTATTGCGACCGAACTCCGTCGCATGCATCGTCGCGATCAGGGGGCGGCGGAGCGCCTGCTTCAAACCGGAGGCGGCGAAGGCGACGATCCAGTCATGCGCGTGGACGATGTCGAACCGCCGCCCCTGCTGCACGAGCTCCAGCGATTTGGCCAACATGAGGTGGTTCAGTTGATGGACATAGCCCAAAAAGTCCGGGGAGCGCACGGGCGTAGCTCCGACGCGCACGACGTGCACGCCCTGATCTTCGTGCTCCCGTGGCACCCCCCCATCTTGCGACAGCACGGTCACCTTATGGCCTCGCGCCGCCAAAGCCCGCGCCAGTCCCTGGACATGGGCGGCGAGACCACCCACGACGTAAGGAGGATACTCCCAAGAGAGCATCAAGATATTCACGTCATCGCCCCGCTTCCGTGTTGTTCCCGCAAACGCTGCCGGTCTGCCCTTCCCTAGGTTGGCCTGCGGGGCGAACGGATATGTATGGAAAGGGCGGCATGCGGCGACGGCAGCGGCTCACCGCGGCGGTTCGGGTCCGAGAGGCGGCATGCTTCTCTTGTGGGCACTTCTGTTGTGAAGCGTCTCGAGGCGCGCTCTTACGTCGGGTGCTACCCGGCCGGTCAAGAGCCATTCGTCCAGCTCGTCGTAGGTGACGCCCATCTCCTCCTCGTCGGTCTGCCCCGCCCAGAGCCCGGCCGTCGGCGTCCGATCGATGATTTCTCGGGGCACCCCGAGCACTTCGGCCAGAGCACGCACTTCCCGCTTGACCAGATTTCCGATAGGCATCAAATCGGCTGCTGCGTCGCCGAACTTCGTCGAGTAACCGACGGCGATTTCGGCGCGGTTTTCGGTCCCGACGACGAGGTAGTTGTAGCGCGCCGCGATCTGGTAAAGAACGGTCATCCGCAGTCGCGGCTTGACGTTCACCCTGGCCCAACGGATGGTCTCGGCGGGCGCGTCTGAAGCCGCGGTTTCCACCAATGCGACCAGGTTTCGCCATGTCTCAGTGAGGTCGATCGTTACGGTACGCACGCCGATGCGCTCCGCCAGCAGCCGGGCGTACTGTACGTCGAGGGCTTCGGAATCACAAGGCAAAATGACGCCCAGATTCGTTTCGGGGAACGCCCGTTGGCACAGGGCGGCCACAACAGCCGAGTCGACGCCGCCGCTGATGCCGACGACCGTACCACGGGCACCCGCGGCGAGGACCTTTTCCTGAATCCAGCGGGACAGCTCATCCCGGAATCGTTCCATGCTCATCGATGAATCGCTCCTTCGGGTCCGTCATTTCCGCACCGGCTAGACGACGCCGCCGACGTATAGGCGTGGCACACGACACGAGATGCCGCAAACAAGCTCGTAAGAGATGGTATCCAGCTTGCGGGCCCATTCTTCCACGCGGATCTCCGCATTTCCTTGACGGCCGATGAGAACCGCCTCGTCGCCTACCTCCACGTCGGCATCGCCGACGTCGACGACGCACTGGTCCATACAGATGCGGCCTACGATCGGATGCCGCCGGCCCTTGATCAAAGCGTCGACCCGCCCGCTCAAGTTCCGCCGCAGACCGTCGGCGTACCCCACGGGCAGCGTACACAAGGTAGTCTCCGTGCCGGTATGGTAGGTATGGCCGTAGCTGACGCCGGATCCGGCAGGTACCCGTTTCACGGTCGTCACCCGGGTCTTAAGCTCGAGGGCCGGCGAAAGGCGCACCGCACCGGCGAGCGCATCCGAGGGATACAGGCCGTAAATGCCCAGGCCCACCCGGGCCAGATTGCACTCGGGCGGAGCGAGGCGGCGCAGGGTCGCCGCCGTGTTGGCCAAGTGCACGATTTCAGGCCGCCAGCCGGCACGGGCGCAAGCGGCAAGGACACGCCGGAAGGCGTCGATCTGTTGCGCCGTGACGTCGTCATGACCGTCACTGTCGGCACATGCCAAGTGGGAGTACAGACCTTCGAGCTCGACGCGGTCGGCCCGGCGCAAGGCAGATACAGCCCGGGGCACCTCTTCGGGCAAAAGGCCCAGGCGCCCCATGCCCGTGTCCACCTTGACGTGGACGCGCAGCGGATTGCCCCGCCGTTGCGCTGCGGCCACCGCTTCGTCCACGGCCTCGGGCGAGGCGACGGTGGCGGTGAGGCGGTACTCACAGTAAACGTCGCTCTGGCCGGGCAGGAGCGCGCCGAGGACCAGAATCGGCGCGGCGATGCCCGCTCTGCGCAGCTCGCGCCCCTCCTCGGGCGACGCTACGGCCAGGCGCTTGGCACCCGACGCCAGCGCCACCTTGGCCACGGCAACCGCGCCATGGCCGTAACCGTTTGCCTTGACGACGGCCATCAGCTCCGCGGGACGAGCCGCTTCCGCCAGGGCGGCCACGTTCTCGGCGATCCGGTTCAAATGCACTTCCGCCCATACGGGCCTGTACTCCACTCTAGCTCACCTCTGCCAGAAGACGGGCTCTCGCCCGGGCCAACGTGCCGATCAGCTCTCCCGCCGTGTGGGCGGCATCTTCCCCGCCGGCGGCCAACAGGTCGGCCGCCGCGCCGTGCCAAACTGCCCCCAGCACGGCGCTGTCGTATCCACTTAGGCCCTGAGCGGCCAGGCCGGCGATGATCCCCGTCAGCACGTCGCCGCTGCCGCCCACCGATAGCACGGGGTTTCCCACCCGGCAAATGCCCACGTGTCCGTCGGGTCCGCTCACGAGAGTGGGCACTCCCTTTAGCAGGACGACCGCACCGTAACGACGGGCGGCCTCGCGCACGGCCCCCAGAGGATCTCGCAACACGTCCTCCGTGGTCACGGCGAGCAGCCGCGCCATCTCCTTGGGATGGGGCGTCAAAATACGCGGCGTGTCCCCGGGTCCGGGCCACGTCCCGATCCGCGCGAGGTGCGTCAAACCGTCTCCGTCGACTACTACCGGTACCCGCGCGCGGCGCAGAAATTCGGCCACGAACCGCTCCGTTCGCCCGTCGAGGCCGATACCCGGGCCAAGAGCCACAACCCGACCCGCCGCGGCAGCGAGCGCCGTTTCGACGGCCTCTTCGGAGAGTACTTCCGCGCTGCCCGGCAGGGGAAACAGCGTCGCCTCGGGCGCCGCGGCGGCCACGACGAATCCTACAGCCCGCGGTCCTGCCCACGAACAGAGCCCGGCGCCGGACCGCAATCCCGCTTGAACGGCCAACACTGCAGCTCCCGGCATATTGTAAGACCCGGCGACCACCAGAACCTTGCCGAAACTACCCTTGTGGGAACCTGCGGGCCGGGGCGGAAATAGGCGGGCTGCCTCGCTCGGCTGCACCCAACGGGCCCGGGCTTCCCGGCCCAAGAAGGCCGCAGGTATCCCCACGTCCACCACGTGCAGCCGCCCGCAGCACCCCGCGCCGGGGCCGACCAAATGGCCGACTTTAGGCGCGGCCATGGCCACGGTCGCCTGCGCCCGGACATACGGCGGGTATAAGGCGCCGGTGTCAGCATCGACGCCTGTGGGCAGGTCGACCGCCAACACGGGCCGGTCGGCTGCCGCGATCGCTTCCACGGCGTCGCGCACTGTCCCGCGGGCCGGGCCGGCTGCTCCCGTGCCGAGCAGTGCGTCGATGATCAGATCCGAGCCGGCGAAAAGATCATGGCCGTCGGCCTCTGCCAGCGAACGTACCGGCACTCCTGTAGCCGCCAAGGGCGCGGCGAAAGACTGCAAGAGCGGTGCCAGATCTTGAGCAGGCCGTGTCAGCACCACTTGCACCGCAACGCCGCGATTGACCAAGTACCGGGCCGCGACCAAGCCGTCGCCTCCGTTGTGGCCCGGACCGCAGGCGACCGTCACGGAGCCCGACGGACCGAGCATTTGCGCCGCCACGTCCGCAACGTGCCTGCCCGCCGACTCCATGAGCGCGGCCTCGGGTACGCCGAAGGCGAAAACGGCCTCCTCCGCGCGGCGCATTTGGTCTGACGTCACGACGAACACGGCACATCTCCCTCCAACACCGCAACGGAGACGGCAACGGTTTTCTCGTGGGATAAACTGATCCAAACCCGTGCCACCCCGAGAGCGGCCGCAACTTGGGCCGCACCGCCGTGCAGCCGGATGGCAGGACACCCCCGCTCGTCCCTGTGAACTTCGATGTCGCGCAAACTGAAGCCGCGCACACCCGTGCCGAACGCCTTGGCCACAGCCTCCTTCGCGGCAAAGCGCGCAGCGACCGACGTCGCCCGCGGCGGGTCACCTACGTCGATGCGCTCTTGCGGGGTCAGAACACGTTCCAAAAAGCGCGCGCCGCGGCGCGCCAGCACTCCGGCGATGCGCTCCACGTCGACGACGTCCAACCCGATTCCCAGAAGGCGCGCGCTCATGCTCCGAGCTCCTCTCGCACGGCTGCCGCTACGGCGTCTACCGCCCGCCGCACCTGCGTGGCGTCGCGGCCTTCACCCAAGATGCGGATGACTGGTTCGGTACCCGAGGCCCGGATGAAAAGGCGCCCGTGGCCCGCCAGCTCCCGGCGGACCGCCTCCAGCGTCTCGGTTATCTTCGCGTTCCCTTCCCAGGCTTTCGAACGCACGGCCACGTTCAGCAACACTTGGGGATAAACGCGCATTTGATCGCGCAACGCGCTGAGCGGACCGCCGGAAGCCTGCAACAGCTCACAGAGCTTAAGTGCCGTAAGCAATCCGTCACCGGTGGTACTGTGTTCTAGGAAGACGATGTGGCCCGACTGTTCGCCCCCTAGTGTGAAGCCGCCCCGGCGCATGGCCTCCACGACGTTGCGGTCGCCCGCCGTGACCGTCACCACCCGGCCCCCCGCGGCCTGCACCGCGTCCTGTAGCCCCATGTTGCTATACTCGGTGGCCACGATCGTCCGCTGCGGCAGGCGATCGTGGGCGAGCAGATGCAAAGCCGTGATGGCCATGATATGGTCGCCGTCCACGACGCGGCCGAGCTCATCGACGGCGATCACCCGGTCTGCGTCGCCGTCGAAGGCGAAGCCCACGTCGGCCCCTTCGCGGACCACGGCCTCGGCTAAGGCGCCCGGACTTGTCGCACCGCAGTGCAAGTTGATGTTCAATCCGTCGGGCTGGGCGTAAAGCGTTTTCACCGACGCGCCCAACCTGCGGAAAAGGTCGGCGGCGACCGTTACGGCAGCCCCGTGAGCCAAATCGAGGACCACCTTGTAACCGGCGAGATCCGGCGCACTTAAGGCCAATAGGGCCTCGGTGTACATATCCGCAGCCCGGCCGTATGGTTGTATGCGCCCCACGGCATCTCCCTGCGGCAGGGGCAGGGTATCCTCTCCCGCCAAGATCTGCCGCACCGTCCGTTCGATGGATTCCTCGGCCTTGGGCGTCAGTTTGAATCCGTCCGGGCCGACCAGCTTGATGCCGTTGTCAGCGGCCGGATTGTGCGATGCCGTAATGGCGACCCCCCCAGCCCCGATCCGTCGCGCCAGAAGTGCGATGGCGGCTGTGGGAAGCACCCCTGCCGCATACACGTCAACGCCCGCGGAAGCGATGCCCGCGGTCAGCGCGCCCTCTAGCATCGGGCCGGAGAGGCGGGTATCTCGCCCGACGAGCACGCGCGGGGCGGGATCCCGTGCCGCAAGGTGCGCAGCAAACGCCCTGCCCACCGCAAATGCGATGTGCGGGGTGAGTTCAGTGTTCGCTATGCCTCGCACTCCGTCCGTTCCAAAAAGACGTCCCACCCGAACTCAGCCTCCGTCACTCTCTGTCTCGGACGCTCCGCCACCCTCGCCGGCGGCAAATCCCGGCGTTACCGCGACGACCACCTCCGCCCGTTCGGGCCCTAGCCGCACGCCCGTGACCGGCGTGCCGGCCGCATCGACGGCTTGCAGGGACACGGCTCCCGAAAAACCGCCTGTGCCCGCCGTGAGGCGCACCGGAGCCACCACCTCGGCAATGCGATCCAATTGAGCAGCGGTCCCTTCCACCTCTACGGCAGCCGGGTACGCTGATACGACCTCGAACCGGGCCGCCGCAGGCAAGCCCGACACCGCCACGCGCACCGGCAGCTCACGGCGGATCAAAGGCTCCACGCGCACCTCGACGAACTGGGGATCGACCTCGAGTACTTGTACGCCGAGGGGCGGTACGACGATGACGGGAACGGTGTGGACTCCCTCGCCACGGCCGGAAAGATCGACGTACACTTGCAACTGGTCGACATCGATCGACGTGCCGGGCTGGCTGCTGCGCAGCTCCAAGGTAGCCCACTCGCGCATACTCACCACGGCAACCCCGCTTTCCAGGCCCCGAACTTCAATCGCCGAGACGACGGGGCGTTCGGCCGACGCGGCGGGTTCGGAAGAGACGCCTCCGGGCCGGGGCGCCAAAACCCATAGGACGACGCTGAGAGCCAAAGCGTAAAGCCACAGCGGGCGTACACGCAAGGGTCGCTCGCCGGCGGAGCGTCCGCTCACTCGCTTCAGTTCGCCGCCGATCCGCTTCAAGGTCAACGGACGCTCTTGCCGGAATATCTCACGCAGCCGCCTGCGCAGCTCGTCGTCGGAAAGGCCCCGCTCGAGCCGTCCATCCGCGGCCAACGACACGGCACCGGATTCCTCCGACACGACGATGACGACGGCATCGGACTCCTCGGTCACGCCGACTGCCGCCCGGTGCCGCGTGCCCAGCTCCGTCTCCATGCCGGGGCTCTCGGTCAAGGGCAGGAAGCAGCCCGCCGCGACGATCCGGTCGCCTCGCACGATCGCCGCCCCGTCGTGGAGCGCGGTATTCGGGTAGAACACCGTCATGAGCAGCTCCGCAGTGACGAGCGCCTCCAAACGGACGCC
>JAAYLA010000250.1 GCA_012522135.1 Bacillota bacterium
GCAGGAGGTGGGAGGTCGGGTTGGGCCGCGAACACCTTGCCCTTTCGGAGTCGCTTTTGCCTTGGGATCACGTGGTGTGCTCCGACAGCCCCCGCCGCAAACCGGATCCGGAGGCCTTGCGGTTGGTCATGGCCCGACTAAACGCTGAGAACGTCCTATACTTCGGCGATACCGTCGACGACTTCGTGATGGTGCAGCGGTACGACGCGTCGCGTGGCCCGGGCGATCCCGTCTGTTTCTTCGCCGGCGTTACCAAGTCACGGGATTCCATGCGGGAGCTCTTTTCACGGTACCGAGTCCCGATGATCGCACCGCGGGCGAATGCCGTACTCAGATTCTTGCACGGCGTTTCGCAGGGAGGGACACCGCCCTGCGACGAGCGCCGTCTTACTCCTCGTTGTAGACCCGCAGTTCAAACAGGCGGGCGGGTCCCCCTCCGTCCTCCGCATTCGTAGCGAGGACCTCCAACTGCAAAGCGTCCGCCAGCACCGTGGCAAACTTGACCTCCCGCCGGCGGAGGTAGTTGCCGCGCTCCTCGTAAACAGTCCGCCATTTGCCGTCCACTCGGGCTTTGAGACGCCAATCCCGGACGCATTCGGGCGCCCGCCACAACCCCGGGCGCTCGCGGGTCGTGCGGTCCAGGCTGGTGTCGAAGAAGGCCACGACGGTGTTGAACTCCACGGTTCCGGAAACTCCAACGTCAGGTTTTGCGCCGCAGCTCGCGAAGGCGCTTCGGTGGTCCTGATCGAAAAGTGGAGCGCGCTGGGCGGCAATCTCTCGGCCGTTGTCCTAATGATTCTCGGCTTCCATACGGTGGACGGCCGTCAGGTAGTCGGCGGGCTGGGTCAGGACATCGTAGACAGGTTGGTCGCGGCCGGTGGCTCGCCCGGACACGTACCGGGACTGTTCGGGCCGAAGAGCACGCTTGTCCCGTATGATCCGGTCGTCATGAACCATGTGCTCTTCGAGCTGGTGAAGGAGCACAACGTCGGGGTTTTCCTGCACTCGGCCGTGACGGACGTATTGATGGAGGACGACCGCGTCGCGGGCGCCTTCGTGCAGGAACGGTCCGGGACAGGCCTCGTGCTCGCCTCGTGTATCGTCGACTGCTCGGGCGATGCCGACGTGGCGTTCCTCAGCGGCGCGCCGTTTACGGTGGGACGTCCAAAGGACGGGGTGACCCAGCCTCTCGGGCACTCGTTCATCATGGCCAACGTCGATACCGACCGGCTGCGAGCGTTCCTGAGAGATAATCCACGGCATGTGCGTTTGGGTAATGTAACCGACGAGCAGATATCGGTTGCAGGCTTTGCCGACCTGATCTCCGCTTATCCCGGGTACGCGGGACGGGACGAGATTGACCTTTTTACGTTGCCGCGGCCCGGTACGGTTTTGGTCAACGCTACGCGTATACGGGGACGAAGTGGTCTCAGCACGCACGACCTGTCCCGGGCAGAGGCAGAAGGCACGCAGCAGGTTCTGAAGATCGCCGAGTTCTTGTGCGCGCGTGTTCCCGGGTTTGAAAACGCGTTCGTAGCGGCGATGTCGGCGCGGGCCGGCATCAGGGAGACACGGCATATCGTGGGCGGCTACACCTTGACCCGGGACGATTGCTTGGCTGGCGCCACTTTCGACGACGGCATCGCCCGGGGAGCTTATCCGATTGACATTCACGATCCGGACAGCGGCACAGTGATCCTTACGCACATCGGTGGCGACGGGGCTTACGACATACCGTACCGCTGCCTCGTTCCGCAGGGCGTGGAGCAGCTCATCGTGGCTGGACGCCCGATCTCGGCATCCCACGAAGCGCACGGGTCGCTGCGGGTCATGGCTACGTGCATGGCGATGGGTGAGGCGGCGGGTACAGCAGCCGCTCTTTCCGTCCGTCTGGGAGTAAGCCCGCGGGAGCTGGACCCGAAAGTGCTGCGCCGGCGTCTGAGGGAACGCGGGGCTATAGTTTGATAGATTGACAGCTTCCTAGTTGTAGCGGAGAGTTGCGGAGCCACCCTCTGCACCGCTCTTCGCCATGGCAGCAGCCGCCGCATCCGCCGCAAGCAAGAGGCCGAACCCGCCATGACCGCAGGTTCGGCCTATGCCTTGCCGGGACCGTCCGGCCCCCCTTGACGCTACTTCTTTTACAGGTTGATGATCACCTTTACGGCTCCGTCCTTGCCCGTCTCGGCATACTCGAACCCCGTTTCCACTTGGTCGAAGGGGAAGCGGTGGGTTATGATTTTGGCAACGTCTACACGTCCCGAGGCCACAAGGTCAAGCGCCGCGGGGTAGGTGTACACGTAACGGAAAATGCCTTTAATGTCCAGCTCCTTCTGCGCCAGGTGGTTCAGGGGCACCTTGTAGAAGTCCTGGGCGCTCAGTCCTACCACCACCACTTGGCCGCCCCGGGCACAGCTCATCAGGCACGAGGACAACGCGGCTTCCGCACCCGCGCACTCGATGGCCACGTCGACCCCTCGGCCTTGCGTGTGCTCCATCACCGCGGCCGCGACGTCCCCATCACCCGGAAACGCAGCTTCCGCGCCGAGCTCCAGCGCCAGCCGGCGCCTGTGCGGATGCAGGTCGGTGACGAACACCCGGGTTGCACCGAAAGCCAAGGCCACCATGAGGCTCACGAGCCCGATCGGACCGGCGCCTGCCACGAGAACCGACTTGCCCGGGCCGACACCGCCGCGGCGGCACGCGTGGATCGCTACGGACAGGGGTTCGAACATGGCGGCCTCTTCGAAGGACACATGATCGGGTACCGGGGTTACGAAGTCCGCGGGCATGACGATCTGCTCGCACAAGGTACCGTCGACGGGCGGGGTCGCGTGGAACCTCACATCCGGGCACAGGTTATAACGGCCCGTCTTGCACCACTCGCATGCGCGGCAGGGAATCCCGGGTTCGACGGCTACCCGGTCACCAACTCGGACGGTTTTCACGTTCTTGCCTACGGCGGAAACGATACCTCCGGTTTCATGGCCCAGGATCAGAGGTTTTTCCACTACGAACTCGCCGATCCGGCCCTCCCGGTAGTAATGGACGTCGGAGCCGCAGATGCCCACGGCCTTCACGTCCACGAGTACGTCGTCATCTCCCAGTGCGGGCGGCGTTACGTCTTCGATACGCATGTCCAGCGGTCCGTGAAGCACAGCAGCCTTCATGTAAATACCTCCCGCAGATCTCTTACGTCGCTCGCGGCAACCAGGCTACGTCTTCGCC
>JAAYLA010000251.1 GCA_012522135.1 Bacillota bacterium
CTACTTCCTCGGGGCAGGCGCCTACGATCACCTGATCCCCGCGGCCGTAGACTACATCTTGGCTCGCGGGGAATTTCAAACGGCCTACACGCCGTACCAGGCCGAGATCAGCCAGGGCGTGCTGCAGGCGATGTACGAGTATCAAAGCCTACTCTGCATGCTTACGGGCCTCGACGTGGCGAATGCTTCCCTCTACGACGGAGCGAGCGGCGTGGCCGAGGCGTGCATCATGGCCGCGGCCGCGACCGGTCGAGGCAACGTCGTCATATCGGCCGGCGTCCATCCCGAATACCGGCGGGTGGCCGAAACCTACTTGCGGCATCAAGGCATCGAGGTGCGCGTGGCTCCGCTGCGGGAGGGCCTTTCCGATGCGGCGGCAGTCCGTGAGCTGATTGACGGGGAAACCGCGGCGGTCTGCCTGCAGCAACCGAACGCGTTCGGCCTCATCGAGGACATGGAACCCTTCGGCGAGCTGGCCAAAGGCGCGGGAGCCCTGTTCATCTCGGTCGTCGATCCCATTTCGCTCGCGATCTTGAAACCTCCAGGCCTTTACGGTGCGGACATTGCGGTCGGCGAAGGCCAGCCCCTCGGCGTTCCGCTGTCCTTCGGCGGTCCATACGTAGGCTTTATCGCAACCCGCGAGAAGCTGCTCCGCAGATTGCCGGGGCGCATCGTGGGCAAGACGACGGACGCGGAAGGCAGGCGCGGCTTCGTGCTGACGCTGCAAGCCCGAGAGCAGCACATCCGCAGAGAACGGGCTACCTCGAACATCTGCACGAACCAAGCCTTGATTGCTCTGCGCGCCACGGTATATATGGCTCTGCTAGGCAAGGAAGGCCTCAGGCAAGTGGCAGTGCAATGCGTGCAAAAGGCGGCGTATGCACAAAGGCGCCTTCTCGCACTGCCCGGTTGGAGCGCACCTTTCCGCGGGAGGTTCTTCAAGGAATTCGTGGTGCGGCCGCCTATCGATCCAGTGGAATTGAACGAAGCGCTGCTTGACCACAAGATCGTGGGCGGTTTGCCGCTCGGCCGCTGGGATCCCGAGCTAGCCGACTCGATGCTGTTGTGCGTGACGGAAGCCCGTACGAAAGACCAGATCGACGGCTTAGTGTCGGCTGCGGCGCGCATCGTTGAGCAAAAGGGAGGTGCGCGGCCTTGACCGGTCCGGTTGCGGAAAGGAAGCTGCTTTTCGAACAAGGTGCACCGGGTAGGGTCGGCTACTTGCCCCCCGAATGCGACGTGCCCGAGTTGCCCATAGATGAATTGATTCCCGAACACGCGCTGCGAGAGGAACAGCCGCCGTTGCCGGAGCTCAGCGAACTTGAGGTCGTCCGTCATTTTACGCGTCTTTCCCGTATCAATCACGCGATCGATGTCGGCTTCTATCCCCTCGGGTCGTGCACGATGAAGTACAACCCGAAGATGAACGAGGCGGCGGCAGGGATGGCCGGTTTCGCTCGGATCCACCCTTACCAACCCGACGAGACCGTCCAAGGTGCCCTCGAGTTGATGTATGAGCTGGAGAAAGCCTTGTGTGAAATAGCCGGCCTGGACCGGGCGTCCTTACAGCCCGCGGCCGGGGCCCAAGGCGAGTTGACCGGCTTGATGATCATCCGGGCGTACCACGAGTCGCGGGGAGAAGGGCACCGCAACGAGATCATCTGCCCAGATTCGGCCCACGGCACGAATCCGGCAAGTGCGGCAATGTGCGGGTACAAGCTCATTCAGGTTCCTTCGGACGCGCGCGGCGGAATGGACGTCGAGGCGCTGCGCGCGGTCGTCGGTCCGAACACGGCCGGTCTGATGCTCACCAACCCGAACACGCTCGGTCTTTTCGATGAGAACATTGCCGAGATTACGGAGATTGTGCGCACTGCCGGGGGACTGCTCTACTACGACGGTGCCAATGCCAACGCCATCCTGGGCATCTCGCGTCCGGGCGACATGGGCTTCGACATCGTCCACTTCAACCTGCACAAGACCTTTTCCACGCCCCACGGCGGAGGCGGGCCGGGTGCGGGGCCGGTTTGCGTGCGGAAAGAACTTGCTCCGTTCCTGCCTGCGCCGACCGTCGAGCGCGGCGAAAACGGTTTCTACCTCGACTACGACAGGCCGCAGGCCGTGGGCAGGCTGCACGCATTTTACGGCAACTTCGGTGTGCTGGTCCGGGCCTACGCCTACATCCGCCATCTGGGTGCCGAAGGACTCCGGCGCGTGAGCGAACATGCCGTGCTGCACGCGAATTACCTGATGCACCTTCTGAAGCCTTACTATGATCTGCCCTACGATCGGCATTGCAAGCACGAGTTCGTCCTGTCCGGTGCGAGGCAAAAGCGGCTCGGCGTGCGAACTTTGGACATTGCCAAGCGGCTTCTCGACTACGGCATCCACGCGCCGACCGTGTACTTCCCGCTCATCGTCGACGAGGCCATCATGATTGAGCCGACGGAAACCGAGCCGAAGGCGGTGCTCGACGAGTTTGCCCGGGTTATGATCGAGATCGCGCGGGAGGCCGAGGAAAATCCAGAGGTAGTTCAAGGCGCGCCCCATCGCACGGTCGTGGGCCGGCTCGACGAGGCACGGGCGGCTCGCGAGCCCGACGTGTGCTGGCGTCCGCCGGAGACATGACGGGTGGCAAGGGGAAGGAGACGCGACGCGGATGGGTGAAACATGGCGGCTGGTGCGGTCCGGCCATCTGACAGGCGCGCGCAATATGGCCATCGATGAGGCGGTGATCGAGTCCGTCGCTGCCGGGGGCCCGCCTACGCTGCGATTCTACGGCTGGGAACCGGCCGCGATTTCCCTCGGCTACTTCCAAGACTTCGACTCGGAAGTGGACGAGGCGGCCTGCCAGAGCTTAGGGATCGACATCGTCCGCAGGCTTACCGGTGGTCGGGCGATCCTCCACGACGTCGAGGTCACCTATTCGCTCGTGATCTCCGAAGCCCATCCCCTGATCCCCCGCAGCATTACGGAGTCGTACCGGGTAATCAGCGAGGGGCTCGTCCGGGGCCTGGAGCTTCTCGGTCTCGAAGCGAAAATGACCGTCCCGCCCCGGCGCGCGCGTGGGAGCCCCTTGGGTTCGTCTCCCGCTTGTTTCGATGCGCCGTCCTGGTACGAGGTGACCGTGGGCGGAAAGAAGATCATTGGCAGCGCGCAGGTGAGGCGGCGGGGCGTCGTCCTCCAGCACGGGTCCATCCCTTTGGATTTGGACGCCGACAAGCTGTTTGCCGTATTAAAGTTCGACGGCGACGCGGCCCGCAGCAGGGCGAAGAGCGTCTTCAAACGAAATGCCACCTCCATTCGCGAAGCGCTCGGCCAGCCGGCTTCGTTTCTCGACGTCAGCGACCGTTTGCTAGAAGGCCTTTCCGAGGTGCTCGGCGTGCGCTTCGCGGAGGGGGATCTGACAGCCAGCGAGGAGCGGCGTGCCGATGAGCTGGTGCGCACCCGTTATGCGACGCGCGAGTGGAACGAGCGGCGCGGGACTCGGGTAGAGGGCCGCCTAGCTACTTGACGGTTCGCAGTTGTGGAGGGTTTTTCTTGCGACTTGCGTATTTGGGACCGCCGGGCACGTTCAGTGAGGAAGCCGCCCGGCGGTATCGGGAGCGAAAGGGTCTAGCCGAGGGCATGCGTCTCGTACCGGTGAAGACCTTGCCTGACCTTTTGCTCGGGGTGGATGCAGGCCGTTGCGAGCTCGGCATCGTCCCGGTGGAAAACTCCATTGAAGGACCTGTGGTGCTCACTTTGGATATGCTCGTTCACGATGTGAACCTGCAGATCGTGGCCGAGGAGGTGTTGCCAGTCCGACACTACCTATTGGCTCGCCCGGGCCGGGACATCCGGGACGTAACGCTCGTCTTGTCCCATCCGCAAGCGCTCGCGCAATGCCGGCGCACGCTCTCGCGGCGGTTGCCCAAGGCGGAGTTCGGCGCGACGAGCAGCACGGCCGAGGCAGCTCGCAAGGTGGCGGCCAGCGACGAGCCCTGGGCTGCCATCGGTACGGCCCTTGCCGCCGAACTGTACGGCCTGGAGATTCTCTTGGAAGGAATCGAGGACCAGAACGGGAACAGCACGCGCTTTCTGGTCGTCGGCAAGGAGCCCGCGGAACGGACCGGATTCGACAAAACATCCGCGGCCTTTGCCTTCAAAGAGGACAGGCCGGGAAACTTGTACGCGGCCTTGCGGGAGTTTGCGGTGCGCGGCATCAACTTGACCAAGCTCGAGTCACGGCCTGCGAAAAAGCAACTGGGTGAGTATATCTTCTTCGTCGACATGGAGGGGCACACGCAGGATCCGGACGTGGCGGAGGCCTTGGCCGGACTGCAGCGGCTCTGCTCGTTCGTGCGCGTACTGGGCTCGTATCCGCGGTGCGTCTATCCGAAGGGGGACGAGGCTCAGAGCTGCGGGTCAGGCTAGAGGTTGGCATTCAGGCGCGCCATGATGCGTTCTACCGCGCTGCAGCCGCCTGCGCCGTTCGCCGCAACCCCACAGCCGCCGCAGCCGCCCCCGGCAGGTCCGCATCCGCCCGGGCCGCAGGCTCGCACCGGAACATCGCCTTGAGCCGTGCCCGCCTTCGCGCCTCGTGCCATCAGCCTTTTCGTCCGGCGGCGCACCATCTGGCGCCGTTCGTAATAGGCCTCGAAGTGGTAACAGGAATCGCGCGTGCACTCTTGACACGTCGCGATCTCTTTCCTGTGCGCGCACGCTTTTACCACGCAATCTTCGAGCGACAGTTTGGGACAGCCCGCACACAGTCCGTGAATAAATGCGGGGCATGTGTCGCAGTACAGCCCGCACTTGGAGACGATGTGCAGCCCGTCCTCGGTATGCGTCCAAAGGGCATCTTTAGAATGGGCCATAACAACCTCACAGAAAGGTATTTGGACCCTGCGAAGGGAGCCAGCGGCCGCGTACCGCGCGGCGCGCCGGCTCTTACATTGTAATACACTTCCCGACGCAAGGCACGTTCAATTACAAAGCGAGGTCGCTATAACGGGGCCATTCGATCTGGATGTCCGCTTCCTCCCACAGCTGCGCCACGGCCTCTTCGATGCTGGGCGCCTTGGAGTAGATCAGATGCTCCCGGATCTCGTCACGCACCTCGTCGAGCGAAAGGTATTCCTCCGGCACGATCTTGTCCAGGCGGATCAAGTAGTAGCCGCCGCCGCCCACGCTGATGGGCTCGCTCACTTCGCCCACTTGCAGACTGAAGATCGCATCGGCGATATTTTGCGGGATCGGATCGGACTTCGTGACCGGTCCCCACGCACCCTTGTCCAGACTGCGTTCCGCGCGCAGTTCGGCGAAGTCGGCACCGTCGGCGAGCAGAGCGAGAATCTCTTCGGCCTCCTGCTCGCTCGCTACGAGAATCTGCGAAGCGTAGTAAGACTCCGGTACGTGGAAGGCGCTGTCCTTATGCTCTTCGTAGAAGGCTGCGATTTCCTCCTCGGTCACCTCGATCCCCCGGGTGACCAGCCGGTCGAGGATGAGGCTGAGGCGAATCTCCTCACGGAACCGCTCCTCCGTCAATCCAGCCTGGGCCAGAAGGGTAGGCAGCTGATCGCCGTAGACGCGCGCCGCGGCTTCGTACTCGGCTTCGACCGCGGCGTCATCTACGCCCAGCCCGTAGCGGTCGTTCGCCTGCACAACGAGGGCCTCCGAGATGAGCTGACGCAGAGCGATGCTGCCCAGACTCTCTCCGTTCACCGTAAACCGTTCGAGGGTTTCGTAGAACATGTCGCGCGAGATTTCAACGCCGTTGACTCTGGCTACGGTCGCAGGCCTTTCGTCGGCGTGTAAAAGCGAGAAGGCCCCGACGAGCAACAGTACCGCGACAGCTGCGAAGACCTTTGCCGACGGCCTCCGCAGCACTTCTCCGTATGGCATGGTAGCCACCCTTTCCGTTCCAATTGAGCAAACCCCGTGCGACGGTTGTGCGCGCGCTGTCTGCTCCGCATCCTCAATTCGTTGTCCGGACTCCGGGACCTCTTGGTAAGTGCCGTGGACAATGGCCCTTCTCGCCTGGTGAGGTAAGCTTTTCTCGTGCAGGGCATTGGAACCGGCTTGTTGAACTCAGCCCTTGGGCGGCTGTGCACCGGTCAAGGCTTCTTGTTCGCGAGGAGTGTGTAAGGACGTGTCGCAGAAGTTCTACGTAGGGGACATCGTGCAACTGAGAAAGGGACATCCGTGCGGCAGCGATCAGTGGGAAGTGATGCGCACGGGGATGGATTTTCGCATGAAATGTCTCGGTTGCGGGCACGTCGTCATGCTCCCGCGCAAGCGCTTTGAGAGGGCCGTGAAACGTATCGTGTCACGGACAATAGAGCAGGGCAATCCGGAGTCCAATTCGACCTAAAGATTAGGCCGTGCTCGGTCACGAAGGGTTTCCGGTGCTCCCGAGGAGGTTACCTGCACCGCGCGGACAGCTTGTTCGTGCGCCCGCGGAGTGCTATAATGGGGACGCCATTCCTCGCTCCAGGCGACCGGTCTGGGGCCGATATGTCCAAGGGGAAGGAGGTGTGCCCTGGTGCACCCATACGAGATTTTGACCGTTCTCGACCCTGCTATTGAAGGGGACGAGGCGATCGATGCCCTGCTCAGCCGGTTCGTCAACGTCATCGTCGACGGAGGCGGCGAGCTGGAGAACGTCGATAAGTGGGGCAAGCGGCGCCTTGCCTACGAGATCGATGGGAACACCGAAGGGTACTACGCGGTGATCACTTTTCGCTCTGAATCTTCGGTTGCGGCCGAAGTCGAGCGCATAATGAAGATCACTGACGGAGTCATCCGGCACCTGCTAGTTCGACGCGACGCTTAAGAATCGGCCCCATACCATCACATTAGGGAGTGGGGAGCATGTTGAATCGAATTGTGCTGATTGGTCGGCTCACTGCAGACCCGGTACTCCGTTATACGCAGTCGGGCGTTCCGGTGGCGACGTTCAGTCTGGCAGTGGACAGGAACTACACGAACCAGCAGGGTGAACGGGAGACCGACTTCATCGACATCGTCGCTTGGAGGAGACTCGCCGAAACGTGCGCGAACAACCTCAACAAGGGACGCCTCGTAGCCGTCGACGGGCGGCTGCAAATCCGTGATTACGAATATGAGGGACAACGCCGTCGGGCGGCCGAAGTCGTGGCCGATACCGTGCGCTTTCTAGATTGGCCCAGGGATGGCGGGCCCCAGCAGAGCACGGTGGAGCCGCAGACGACCCCTATGGTCGACGAGTTCATGCCCGACGATTCCGTCCCGTTCTAGACGAGTGATGAGCGCTGTGGCCGCCTACGGTCCGGCTCCGGCAAGTGTGCGGACGGAGTGCGGCGCAGCGGCTTAGAGGAGGTTACAACGTGGCACGCGAACGAGGGCGCAGACGCCGCAAGGTTTGTTCGTTCTGCGTCGATAAGATCGACGTGGTCGACTATAAAGACGCCGGGCGGCTACGCCGCTATCTCACCGAGCGCGGCAAGATCGTACCGCGCCGTATTTCGGGCAACTGTGCCAGGCACCAACGCCAGGTGACCCGTGCGATCAAGCGGGCACGTCACGTGGCGCTGCTGCCGTATACGAGCGGCGACTGACTTGCAAGGACGGCGTATCGTACGGGGAGGCTGCGGCCTCCCTTTTTTAGTTAGTCGGCGACAGGCCGCGGCGCCAAGTCGCAGCGAAAGTCGATGGCCGTACGTTCCAATGCTTGCCATGCGACTTCGAAAAAGCCTTCGTCCTTGTACCAGGTGATCTCAGTTTGCGGAACGTCCTGTAGATAGGGGGTGTCCCCTTGCGCCAAGAACCGCGCGGCCACCCCGATGGCGGAAGCAAACTCGGCCTGGCGGCAAGCGAACAGGCCAGTGTAGGCCAGCGCGGCGATAAGGCGGAGGGCTTGGTTGCTCCATTCTGCGGCCTGCTCATGGTCGTGCAGGCTGAGATATGTCACGGCGAGCCCTTCTACCGGAAGAAGGCGATATTCAGGCGTGTCGCCGGCGCCGTTCAGCGCCTGCTGGAATAGGCGGACCGCTTCCGGCAAGTCATCCTCCCGGTAGGCGAGGTAGCCGCTGTAGCATAAGGAGATCGACCGTTGGACGGGATGAAGGGCCTCCTCGAAGACAGACAGCGCAATGTCGTTGTGATACTCGGCCACATCGCGCTCTTCAGGCGAGTTGTGCGTCAAGGCGATGGCTTGGTGGGCGAGGCCGACTTCGAAGGCCTGTCCTGCGTCGGCGGCCAGCTCAGCCGCCTCTCTCAGCCACTCGAGGGCTTTCTCCGGCTCCTTCAGGTGGGCCCAGGCCCGGCCGATGCTGAGGGTAAGGTCAATTTTTTGACGCCGCTTCGTCGCCCGGTCCTGTTTGGCTTCAGCCACGGTACCGTGGTCCAGCAGCCACCGGGCTTCTTCAAGCGCTTCGATGGCGGCACGCAGTTGGTTCAACTGCATGAAGGCCCTGCCGAGGTGGGCGAGGGAGTCGACCAGCATCTTTATATCATCGCCGAGCCGCATGTAACGTACCGCGAGGTTGAGGTGTGTGAGCGCTTCTACGGGTCGCCGGGCCCGCAGCAGCGTGTCGCCTGACTTGACCAGAAGGGCGCCGCGCAGGGGGAAGCTGCTTACGGAGGTGAGGGCGTCCAACAGCACCTGATAGGCTTCGTCGTATTGTTCGTCGGCGATAAGACGGGCGGCGGTATCCATCGCCCGCGTGGCCCGCTCCTTCTCCCCCTCGCTTTCGATGAAAAACGAGGTGGGAAGTCCTACCCGATCGGCGAGAACGGTCAGCGTGTGCAGAGACGGTTCGATCAGGCCCGTCTCGATCTGGCTGATCAGGCTGCGGTGAAAGTCTGAACCTGCCAGATCCTTCTGAGTCATCCGCAGTCGATCCCGAGCCAGGCGGATACGATCGCCGGTGCGCATCCTGTGTCCCCCCTTGTCATTGCTCAGGCAATTACATCTTGTATTACCCATTGTTACTGCGACAAACGCGACGACTTCTCCTTCCTTCCGGACGGACTTTCTAAACTCATTTTTCGGGTTGCTCTTCGCGCAGGAAAGAGGAATAATAATGATGTTGCGCCTTGGCGGCTGGGGCGCTGAAAGCGGCGCGGGCTCCTGGCCCGTTTGCCGGCGCGCGGAAGCGAACGGTTCGTAGTGCGCACGGTCCTCCGGGCAGCCAGGACCGGAGACGTGCGCGCTCGTGTCGATCCTTCCGCAAGTATGTTACATTGAGCAGTGCATATGGGAGGTCAAGTTTATGTCGCGTAATACAGGGCCAAAGCATCGCATGTGCCGCCGCGTCGGCCAGCCTTTGTGCGGGCTGCCGAACTGCCCGGCACTGAAGCGCCCCTATCCACCCGGACAACACGGGCAGCGGCCGCGCCGTAGGGAAAGTGAATATGGGAAGCAGCTGCTCGAGAAGCAGAAGCTGCGTTTCATTTACGGTGTAGCGGAGCGCCAGTTCCGCCGCTACTTCGACGAGGCGCGCCGCGGGTCGGGCCGGCCGGGCGACCGGCTGTTACAACTGCTCGAGACCCGGCTCGACAACGTGGTCTACAAGCTCGGTTTTGCCCGTACACTACATCAGGCCCGACAGCTCGTGACCCACGGCCACGTCACCTTGAACGGTAGGAAGGTAGACATTCCTTCCCACCAGGTCAACCCGGGCGACACCGTGGCGCTGCGCGAGAAGAGCCGCAATCTGGACATCGTGAGGGCTGCCCTCGAGTCGAGCGCCGAGGTGCCCCCGTACCTGGAACGGGATGTCGAGGCCAGAAGCGGACGCCTCATCCGTCTGCCGGAACGCGAGGAAATCGCCGTTCCCGTAGAGGTTGAGCTGGTCGTCGAATTCTACTCTCGCTGACGGGCAGACTATGGGGCGAATCCTGGGCCGAGCGCCCATATAGGGAGGAGTCCCCCGCGGCATGCAAAGGGTTCGCAAGGCAGTGATCCCCGCAGCCGGCTTGGGCACGCGCTTCTTGCCGGCGACGAAAGCCCAGCCCAAAGAGATGCTGCCCATCGTTGACAAGCCGACTATCCAGTACATCGTCGAAGAGGCCGTCGCCTCGGGCATCGAAGACATCCTGATCATTACCGGGCGAGGCAAGCGGGCGATCGAAGACCACTTCGACAGATCCCTTGAACTTGAGACGGTTCTGGAGCAGAAGGCAAAACACGATCTCTTGGCGATGGTGCGGGAGATCTCCGATCTGGTCGACATCCACTACGTCCGCCAGAAGGAGGCTCTCGGCTTGGGACACGCCGTCTGGTGTGCGCGCAAGTTCATCGGCAACGAACCATTTGCCGTGCTGCTCGGCGACGACGTCATTGACGCGCCCAAGCCTTGCCTGGAGCAGTTGATCGAAGCCTACCACGCGAACGGTGGTGCCTCTGTCCTCGGCGTGCAAGAAGTGCCGTGGGAGGTCGTCGGGCGCTACGGCGTGGTGGATCCCGGTGAGCCCGCCGCTGCCGGATTTCGGGTGAAGGATGTGTACGAGAAGCCGGACCGGGACGAGGCGCCTTCCAACCTCGCCATCTTAGGCCGGTACATCCTTCACCCGGATATCATGGGCCTGCTCGAGGAGATCGCGCCGGGGGCCGGAGGCGAGATCCAGCTGACGGACGCCATCCGCGAGCTGATCCACATTCAGCCCGTGGTGGCGTACGTGTTCGAAGGCAGGCGTTACGACGTCGGAGACAAACTGGGTTTTCTCGAGGCCACGGTGGAATTTGCTCTGAGACGTCCCGAGTTGCGAGCTCCCTTTGCCGCCTATCTGCAGGCTACGGTGACCCGGCTCGGTCAGGTCGGTCCAGCGGGAAAGATTTAGCAGGATTGTGCTCCCGTTGGTTGAAAGGAGATAACTGACGAACGGGTGAACCGTTTCAGTTGGCGCAGCGGGGAGGCCAAGCGGTTGAACGGCGATCCGGAGCATTTGACGGCGGAAGATATCGAGACGGTTCTCGCGACACAAGTAGTACCCGACCCGCCCGAAGACTTTCCGCAGTTTTGGACCGAGGTAGCGACAGAGCTCGAAGCAACGCCGATGGACCTCGAGCTCGTACCGGTGGAGGTGGAATCAGCCCCGCCGGATGTGTCGACCTACATTTGGACTGCTACGTCCCTCGGAGGACGGCGCATAGCGGGTCCCGTGGCTTGGCCGGAAAACACCGGCGGTCCGCGTCCTCAGTGGGTGTACGGGCATGGCTACGGCTCTCGCAACGGCTGCGGATGGAACTTCGCTCCGGCCAGAAAAGGGTTTATCACGCTCGGCCTCGATGCCCGCGGGTACGGCCGCAGCAGGTTGGACGGCGATCCGTCGGTCCCCGGATGGGTCCTACACGGTATCGAGTCACCTAAGGATTACATTCTGCGGGGAGCGGTTGCCGACACTATAAGGGCAGTTCAGGTGGCCCGGACGCTGGAAGGTGCGGACCCGACGCGTACCGTGCTGAAGGGCGGCAGCTTCTCGGGCGGATTGGCCGTATTGGCCGCGCCGTGGATCAGCAATCTGGCTTATGTTGCCGTCAGCGTGCCTACCTTTGGTGCGTACAGTTTGCGCAGGACATTGGTTGAGCGCGGATCGGGGAAAGAAGTAAACGACTACCTCGATCGGGTCGGCCCGGCGCGGGCCGAGACGATTCTACAAA
>JAAYLA010000252.1 GCA_012522135.1 Bacillota bacterium
CCGACGGCAGAGTGCTCGTTGCGGCCGGCATCGGGGTGTACTTAGGCTACTCCCCCGGGCTGGTCGTCGAACAAATTCTTGAGGCTGAGGCAAGCGGCAGTCTAGGCGTCACGCACTTCGCCTTGGGTCAAATGCGTGGCGCCCACTTCGCCGCGTTGAAGCAAGGACTGTACAGCCGTCCCGCCGTGCCTCCCTACAAGACGGTGGAGGCCTTACACGCGCTCGGCGCGGCGCTCCACGAGTCGCTCGAGATGACCGACGGCCCGCATGAGCTGCGTGCCGTCGCAGACGCCCTGACCGGCTACACCGGCCGGGACGAAGCCGAGCTTGCCCGGGTGACTGCGGAAATTGACCGGGCCTTGTCGAGTGCGGCTTCACAAATCCAGGCGGGAACGGCTTGGCAGGTGCGCTTGCTGCGCGAAGCTCGCCAAGTGGCAGCCGCAGGACTCAACCGCATGCAGTCCCGGCCCGCGGGCGAGCCGGTGAAGCCCAGGCCGCGGCCGGAGCGTCCGCCGCTTCTCACACCCGCATAGCCCCGAAAGCGGACGCAACGTACCGCTTACGGCGAAGGCGCGCAACATGTCTCTCAAGGGGGCTCGAATCCATGCAGCATGTTCGCCCGGTTCCGCGCTCCGGAAGGCTTTACGGCGGGGCCGTGGTGCTCATCGGCCTGCTCGCTCTAGTCCTCTCCCTGGCGACGGCATCCGCCGCCCAGAACGTTTCGGCGGGTGACGCGATGTTGCTCGGGATCGAACTGGGGATGGGAAGGGCCGTCGACAGCGAGATCGTGTACGTCGTCGGACCGCCCACGACGCTGCCGCCGGCCCATAAAGCGTGGGTCGAAGCTATCTTTCGCGACATGGTCGCGCAGACGAGGCGGCGAGACATCCGCTATCTCTTGCGCGTTCTAGACAGCGAGATGGTAAACGCTTTCAGCGCTCCAGGCGGTTTCATCTATTTGACGACGGGCCTGCTGGAGCACCTGGGAAACCACGGCGACGCGCTGGCCAACGTCATCGGCCACGAGCTGGCCCACGTCGAACTGCGGCACGCGCTGCACCAGCTTCTGCGCAGCGTCGAAGTGGGGCTGTGGGTCAGTTTGGGCGCCGGCCTTTCCGAGCAGAGCGAGGCCTGGCGGCGCGTCGAAGAGGTAGGGATGGAAACCGTGCTGCTCGGCTGGAGCCGCCAACAGGAACTTGAAGCCGACGCCCTCGGGCAAAGGATGGCGGCGGCCGCGGGCTATGATCCCATGGGCCTTGTCGCCTTCTTCGACATGGTGGAGCTGGTCGAGAAACTGCTGGAGCCCGAGTTGGCAGACATTTTGACGCACCCATCGGTCCCCGAGCGCAAGCAGCGGGCCCGCGTGCTGGCGGCGCAGCTGCCGGTAGCGGAGCGCAAGCGTCCCGAACCGGCGCCCCCTGCCGAGCTGCCCGATCTCAGCAGCATTATCGAGCGGCTCGAACGCGAGCTGCAGCAGCGAGAGGCGGACCCGGTATTCGCGGAGCCCTCAGGTGCACGTCCTTAGTCGACCGGGTACGCGTAGACAAAGTCGAGCAGCAGCCAGAGCATTTCTTCGATCTCCATTAGGTCATCGGTCGTCCAAGCCTCGGGTGTGCGCAGCCGCCCGACCTGCTCGATGGCCCGCAGCACGTCGGCCCCCGGCGCCACGTCGAGGGATAGCTCGTACTCGCCCAGTTCGCCCTCCCAGTACGAATTGACGACGACCGTGTAAAGGCCCGAGGCAGGGAGCCTCGCGATAATGAACGCATCCGAAGTACTCCAGCCGTCGTCGCCTTCCGCCACCAGCTCGTCGTCCGGACCAAAGAGCATGAGGTACGCATCGAAGGCCGCTGAGCCAGCGCGAATGACCACGGTCTGACCGGTTTCCCCGTAGAAAGTGTGGGCGTCGTAGGCCGTACCGTCGGCGAAAGTGTCGCTCGCCTCCGTCAACACGCCCCGGACCGTCTCGCCGATGCGCAAAGAGGGCAGACCAGTCGCTTCCGGTATCTCTGCGGCTACCGGATTGACGAACCAACCCGCGCCGGCAGCATCGTCCCTCCGCACGGTGCGGTTCCACGTCGTCACCGTGGCCACTCCGCCGCTCAGCCCGAACACCGCGGCCTCCCCGCCGACCTGGATGCTGATCCGCGCGTTGACGTCCATGCTCGCCTCGTAAGGAAAGGCATCGGGCACGACCGCAAGGCGTACACTTCCCCGCACATCGTACGTCATGACTCCGGGCAACTCGTCGTCCAGCGCCTCCTCCACCTCTCCCGAGCCCGTGAAGATCTCCACGATCCGCGCCGCCCGGCCGTACCCTTCGGCCAGCTGTTCCCATCCGACGAACGTGCCTACTACTGTCATTTCCCCGTCTTTGGCGGGGAACTCGTCCGTGAACCCGGGGATAGCGGCCTTGGCCTGCCAACGGTACCCGGGCGCCACCGCAACGCTCGGCCGCTGATCCTCGGGCGTGAGCAGCCACCTGGCCAGCCAGTTCGGGTCGACTAAGTCCGTGTAGTCGTCCGGAATGACGCTACCTGCGAGCCATTCCGCTCCGTTCGGGCCGAGGCGATACGTGGCGCTCCAAGCCTGTCCGTCGATGGGCGCTTCCGTCCGGGGGTCCAGCGCTTGTACGTCGACCCTCAGTACCGCCTCCGTAGCGTCGACGGACCGTTCGAGCACGGTGTAGCGCACTCCCGCGCTCACCTCGGAAAATACCTCCATCTCTTCGACGGGAACGAACAGGAACAATCCGGTCCGCTGCGCCACGGTCTGCGACATCGTCTCCCTGACAACGTAGTCCGCCGTAAAACCCGGTTCGGGCACCAGCAGCGCGGGAAAATCTAAGGCATCGCCCCGCGCCTGCCCAAGGGAGAGAGAGGAGACGGCCGCGAGCACAAGACACATAAGACACAATATTGCCAAGCGTGGTACTTTATTTGTCAAGAGCGGACCTCCTCGCATGCCGTGAGTCGGCTGGCTTGCTTGCCGTGCAACTCGTGAACGGCTCTTCATTCCCCGCGCGGCCTGCCATTCCTTCCCGGGAAAGGACCTATTGCGACGGCGGGCGGACGGTTGCTTCGCTCACGACGAAGGCCGGCCAGCGGTCCACTCCAGATCCCGCGCGTCCCCGCCCTGGCGCAGTTTGGCCCACAAAATCTCCACAATCCGGCGTGCCGCTTGTCCGTCGCCGTAAGGATTGACCGCGCGCCGCATTTGCTCGTAAGCCGCCGCGTCGTCGAGGAGGCGGCGCACGGCACCTACAATGCGCTCGGTGCCGGTGCCCACCTTTAGACAAGTGCCCGCCTCCAGCCCTTCGGGCCGTTCGGTCGTCTCACGCAGCACAAGGACGGGCTTGCCTAAGGCCGGCGCCTCCTCCTGAATACCGCCCGAATCGGTCAGGATCAGGGTGCACCGCGCCATGAGATTGACAAAGCTGCGGTATGCAGGCGGTTCGATCAGGTGGATGCGCGCCCGTCCGGACAGGATGTCCCGCGCCGCCCGGCGGATAAGGGGATTTTTGTGGAGCGCGACCACGATCCGCACGTCGGGATAAATCTCGGCAACCTGGACCAACGCCCGGTAGATGCGCTCCAGGGGTGCGCCCCAGTTTTCCCGGCGATGGGCCGTGACGAGCAGTACACGCTCACGGGCGAAGTCGATGTCGCGCAGCAAGGGGTCCGCGAACGTGAATCCTGGGTCTACTTGACTGAGGAGCGCGTCGATTACCGTATTGCCGACGACGAAGATCTCTTCGGCCGGCACGCCCTCCCTCAGCAGGTTCTCCTTCGCGCGGGCGGTAGGAGCGAAATGCAGTGAGGCAAGGCGCGCCGTCAATCTGCGGCTCATCTCTTCGGGAAAGGGATCGTACCGGTGAAACGTGCGCAACCCGGCTTCGACGTGGGCTACGGGGACTTGTTCGAAGAAGGAAGCTAAAGCCGCGGCAAAGCTCGCGAGGGTGTCGCCGTGGACGAGGACGATCTCGGGACGGAAGCGGGCGAGAAGCGGCTGCAATCCCGTGAGCGTGCGTACGGTGACGTCAGTGAGGCTTTGCCCGTGCTCCATGATCCGCAAGTTGACGTCGGGGACGATGCCGAACGTACCAAGCGCCTGCTCCAACATCTCCTCATGCTGGCCCGTCGCCACGGTGAGGGGGGCAAAGCGCGCATCCCCCGCCATGTGCTGGATGACGGGTGCCAGTTTGATCGCCTCGGGACGGGTACCGAATATGAACATGGTGCGGACCGGTGTTTCCATGGACATGGGGTTCGACGGACGGACCTGCCGCGCCTGCCGCTGATGATGCCGTGTCCGGGTTTTTGCAGTCGTATTCCGAAGGTTTTTGTGCAATTCAGGTCAAAATATAACTCGAATCCATTCTGCCCGGTCACTTCGCACAGGAGGGAGACGAGCTCCGTGGATCGCAAACGCCTCTTTCGAACCGTGCTGGCCGTAGCGGTAACGTTGTGTATCGGTGCGCACTGTACCGCCGCGCCGGTTGAAGTCGTCTTCTGGCATCCGTTTGACAGCGGCACACCTCGGGATGCGATCGAAGAGTTGATCGAGGTCTTCAACGCATCCCGAGACGACATCCGTGTGGTGGGCCAAGTCGTTCCTGACCTGATCGAGAAGGTGCGCGTGGCCGTGATCGGCGGCTCACCCCCCGACGTCGCGACGAACCTGTACCCGTGGCGGGAAGGGGCCATCGGCATGCTGACCGACCTGACTCCCTTCGCCGAGCGGGACGGTTTGAGCCTCGAGGAGGAGTTCTTCCCGGCCGGCATCCCGGAAGCGTACTACGGAGGCGTGCTGTACGGCCTGCCGTGGTTTCACGTGGTTCATCCGGTCCTCTTTTACCGAATCGACGCGTACGAACGGGCGGGTCTCGACGGAAATTCCCCGCCGGCGACGTGGGAGGAGCTGCGCGCACTGAGCACCCGGCTCACCCAGCGCTCGGCGGAGGGCGTCGTCACCCAGCTGAACTTCGACTGGGGAAAGGGTGCGGCCGAAAACGCGTTTCCCATGTATTACCGGGTCGCGGGCGGTGAATACGTCGATCCGACCGGCACGCGGGTGATCGTGAACAACGACCTGGCCCGCCGCGTTCTGAACTTCCTGGTCGAGGTGCGGGAAGAGATCCAGTCCGACCTAGCAGTCGCCGTCGGCACGTTCTACACCGGCGGCCGCGTGCACATGCTGAACGGCAACTGGATGGCGCCCAATATCCAGAGCGGCTACCCGCACCTGGTCCCGGGCGTCGACTGGGCCATGGCGCCGTTTCCCGTTCCCGAAGGCAGCCCGCAGCAGACCGTCATGAGCAGCCGTTACATGACGATCCCGAAGGGCGCGCCAAATGCCGATGCAGCGTGGGAGTTCGTCAAGTGGCTCACCGGCCCGGAAGCGTCGCGCCTGTACAGCCTGCGGCGGAACCTCCTTCCCGCCCACAGGGATGCGGTGGGCGATCCGGCCTTCGCCGACGCCTTCCTGTTCTGGGACGTCCAACAGGCGATGCTCAGCCACGGCATCCCCGAATGGGGCACGGTGCCGATTCCCGACGTCGCCAACTTCCTGTCGGTAATGGAGCTGGCCTACACTAAGGGGCTCACCCGCACCGTATCGCCCGAATCGGCCCTCGAGGAAGCGGCCCGCCTGATGCAAGCCTTCTTAGACGAGCACTTGGCCGACTGAACATGCACGTGGGATGAGGGTACCGCCGGAGAAGAGCGGCAGCCCCGGCCGGCGGTACCCTATCGCATCGCCCCGCGAACGCCAGGTCAAAGGCCGGCGAAATATCCTACCAGGCGCATGTTGATCTGTTCCTCGTCGTAGTCGGGAAACAGTCCGTGCTCCACGACGAGGTCGTACAGGCGCTCCATGGGCTCCCGCCTGTCGTCGCCGCGCTTTTTCTTATCTTGCAGGGCGTGCCATGTGGCCAGTACGTACCCGCGGCCGTTGCGCCCTGGCGAGCCGTCTTCACCTGCCGGATCCGGGGTGCCCTCCTTTGGCAGCACTTCATTCAAGAACGCGCGCAGCTTCCGGACGTCTTCGACGAAGCTTTGTCCGAATCGTTTCTCCACGTTGTCCGACAGCACCGCGATCTCCGCTTCGTACATGGGACGCTGCGTGGCCTTCTCTTTGCCGATCCAAGGAGTCTCCAGGATGATCGGCTTGCCTTCGGCCACTTCGTGATGGACGATGCGGTAAATTGCCTCGAAACCGATGTAACCGGATCCGATGGGCGCGTGCCGGTCCTTGCGGGCGCCGCGGGGATTTTTGCTGTCGTTGATATGAATGACGCTCAGACGGTCGAGGCCGATGATGCGGTCGAACTGTTCCATGACGCCGTCGAAGTCGTCAATGATGTCGTAGCCGGCGTCGTGGACGTGGCACGTGTCGAGGCACACACGCAGGCGTTCGCTCCGGGTCACCTTTTCCATGATGGCGGCGAGCTCCTCAAACGTGCGGCCGATCTCGGTGCCCTTGCCCGCCATCGTTTCCAGCGCGATGTTGACCGGCCCGTCGACCGAAAGCACTTCATCAAGGCCTTCCGCGATGCGTTTGATGCCGTAGTCCACGTCCTTGTCCGTGTACGCGCCCGGGTGGAGCACGATGTTTTCAACGCCCATATAAGCAGTGCGCTCGATTTCGCTCTGCAAAAACTCGACAGCCAGTTTAAAGGTCGCCGTCTTGTAGGAACCCAGGTTGATGATGTACGGCGCGTGCACGACGATCTCTTCGATGCCGTGCTCTTTCATCAAGGCGAGCCCTTCGGGGACGAACTGCTCCTCCATCGGCTTGCGGCGGGTGTTTTGCGGCGCGCCCGTGTAGATCATGAACGTCGTCGCGCCGTAGCCCACGGCCTCCTGCGCAGCGCTCAGGAGTCCCTTATCCGAAAACGAGACGTGGGATCCGATCTTCACGCAAGTTGCACTCCTCTACACGCATTGTGGTCGTGCCCTTGTCCTATGTCGTTTAGCCTTCCGCGCCCCGCTTCCTGCCGCCTCGGCCCGCTGCCCTTGACAATGCCCCCGCGCTGCGGCTAGAATCGAAGCATCGGAGGGAGAATTTCTCCCGCGGCAAACATCTCCATAGAATCTTAGCAAATGCGATGACCGGAAAGAGTACCTCGGGTCCACCCCGTCTCAGAGAGCCGGCGTGGGTGCGAGTTCGGCACGGGGCCCCGGGCGAATGGATCCGCGAGCAGCAGACCGAACGCGGCCGCTCCGCGCACCGGAGCCGTCGCCAGTAGTCGCTGACGGAGCTCCCGCCGTTACAAGGGAGGAGGTGCCGGCCACCTGTGCCCGTGCCTCATGAAAGAGTGAGCCGCGTCCGCGGCTAACTTGGGTGGTACCGCGAGTCGACCTCGTCCCAAACTGGGGCGAGGTTTTTGTTTGGGCAGCCTGCCGCCGGCCCGGTGCGGCAAGGCAAAAAAGGCGACTATACACCAGCTCAGGAGGTCATCGTATGGAAAGGGTCTTCTCAGGGATCAAACCCAGCGGCGAACTGCACCTTGGAAACTATCTGGGTGCGATCCGCAACTTCGTCGACCTGCAGAATACCGCAGAGTGCATCTTCAGCGTGGTCGATCTGCACGCGCTGACGGTGCCGCAGGAGCCGGACGATCTGCACCGCAGAACGCTCGACATCGCCAGGCTGTACGTGGCCTGCGGCATCGACCCGGCCAAGGCGACCATCTTCGTCCAGTCCCACGTCTCCGCCCACGCCGAGCTCGGCTGGCTCCTCGGTTGCTTTACCTACTTCGGCGAATTGCGGCGCATGACCCAGTTCAAGGAAAAATCCGAGGGTCAGGTGAATGTATCGTCGGGACTTTTTACGTACCCGGTGCTCATGGCGGCCGACATCTTGCTGTACAACGCCGACAAGGTGCCGGTGGGCGAAGACCAAAAGCAACACCTGGAGCTCACCCGCGACATCGCGCAACGCATCAACAACCGCTTCGGAGAGATCTTTAAAGTGCCGGAACCGTACATTCCGCCGAAAAGCGCGGGCGGCCGCATCATGAGCCTCGACGACCCTTTGCGCAAGATGGGCAAGTCGGAAGATCCCAAGGGAACCATTGCCCTGCTCGATCCGCCCGACGTCATCGCCAAGAAGATCCGCTCGGCCGTCACCGACTCGGGCCGCGAGGTCTATTACGACGAAGAGAACAAGCCCGCCATCTCGAATTTGATGGTGATCTACTCGCTGTGCTCGGGCGAGTCTCTCGAGTCCATCGCCGACCGCTACGGCTCCACGGGATACGGCGTCTTCAAGAAAGATCTGGCCGACGTCGTGATTAGCGCCCTCGAACCAATCCAGAAGCGGTACCAGGAGCTAACCGAGCCGGGCCGTATCGAGGCTGTGCTCGAGGAAGGGCGTCGAAAGGCCGCGGCCATCGCCGATGAAACCTTGAGGACGTTCCAGGAAAAGCTCGGCATCGTGGTGCCCAAGGCCTGAGTGAGGCGGGTCTTGCGGCGGGGAAAGGGGCTGCGGACCGGGCAAGGCACGCTGACGGAGGTGCTCGCAGTGATCAAATTTCACCGCCTCGTCCTCTTATGTCTTTGCACCGCTTTGACGGCCCGGGCCGGCGCCGCCTGGCCCGATCCGCCCGCCGCCACCCCACGCACGGAGCCGCTGGAAATCCGGGTGCACTTCCCCGGGATTCCTTTCGACGGCTCCGTCGATCACGAAGCGGCGGCGAAAGTCGACCAAGCTATCGCGCAGGCGGTGGAGGAGCTGGTCGTCGCGCTGCTGCCCTATGGGTCGGTTTTCGGCTCATACGAAATCGACTTCGACGAAGGGCCGCTCCTCAGCGTGACGCTCACCTACTCCGGGTACAGGTTCCCCATGGCCCATCCGATGCACCATGCGCGGTCCCTCACATTCGACCTGCACACGGGCCGGCTCCTTACGCTCGACGACCTTTTCACCGGTGACTACCTTGCCGCCCTGTCGGGCCACATAGCCGCGCAAATCGCAGCCACGGACCTTCCCCTTCTGCGCCCCTTCGACGGCATCGACGCCTCTGCCGACTTTCGCCTTACACCGGAAGGCGTCGTCATCTACTTCCAGCTGTACGATCTCGCCCCTTATGCGTGGGGCTTTCCGCAGTTTCTGATTCCCTACGCCGACGTTGCCGAGTTCATAGCCGATCCCTACCGAAAGACGCTGCTCGAAACGGTTTCCCACGACGGCCCGCAGGAAGGCAAACCGTAGCGCCTCAGTCGATCAGCGCCTGCGCCAAGAGTTCGTAGGAGCGGAGCCGGGCCTCGGGGTCGTGTACCACCGTTGACACCATAATCTCGTCGGCTTGCGTTTCGCGAACCAGATCGCGAAGGCGTTCCCGAATGCGCTGCGGCGTGCCGACGTAGGTGAGTCTTCTGTAACCGTCGATCACGCTTCGGTCGACGGCGGTGTAAGGATAGGCGAGGGCCTCCTCGGGCGTGGGAATGCGTCCGAGCTCGCCCCGCTGCAGTTGCACCCACATCAAGTCTTGACTCTTGCTCAGGTACTCAGCCCGTTCGTCGGTTTCGGCGCAGATGACCGAGACGGCCAAGATGACGTGGGGTTCGGGGAACTGCTCCGACGGCCGGAAGCTTTCCCGGTAGGCTGCGAGCGCGGGCTCGGGAGGCGCCGGGCTAAAGTGACTGGCGAAACTGTAGCCGACGCCGAGCCTGCCTGCAAACTGAGCGCTCGCGCCGCTCGACCCGAGGAGCCAAACGGGCGGCAGCTGCACCCCGTCGGGCATGACCCGTGCTTTGTGGAACGGGTGGTCGGCAGGCAGATCGCCCCGGGAAAGGCCGAACAGCTCCAACATTTGCGACGGAAACATGTTGGCGTCGAAGGGCCTGAGCGCGCTCGACGTGATCGGATCGGTGCCGGGCGCTCTGCCGATCCCGAGGTCGATGCGGCCGGGGTGAAGGGCCTCGAGCGTGTGAAATACCTCGGCCACACGCAAAGGAGCATGGTTCGGCAACATAATGCCCCCCGCTCCGACACGCAGCCGCTCGGTATGGGCCGCCACGTGCGCGATGAGCACTTCGGGCGCCGAACTCGCTATGCTCGGCATGCCGTGGTGTTCCGCCAGCCAAAACCGCACGTAGCCGAGTTTATCCGCAAGCTGCGCTAGCTCTAGGGTGTACTTCAGCGCCTCGCTCGCCGTGCTGCCGGAACCGACGGGCGCTACATCGAGGACGGAGACCCGAATGGACACAACCTCACGCTCCCAAGACGTGCGACTGGCATCAGACAGGCTATCATTTCGGCGCTCTCCTGTCACCCCCTGTGCAGGCATGATCGAGTTGGATGCAACAGTGAACCGAAGGACCCTTTCCGTCGTATGAGGGTAAACGCCGCACTCTGCTGAGGAGGCCGAGCGAATGCGAATGGACCTGTTCCTGCGGCAGGCGCTTAGAGCAATTACAGTCATCTGTATTGTGTTCCTTGCCCTGTTCTTTGTTGCGCGGGCTGCCGTGGGCCAGACCGCGGAGCCCGTACTGCACGTCGTTGCCGAGACACCCGCCCTTCCCTACATCCAAGCCGGACTCGAGTGGTACAGCCAAAGCCGCCCGCTGGAGCTTTCCGCCGTTCCTACGGAAAACTTAGGCGCCAAAGTGATCTCCGTCGGCTTCACCCAGGCGGCCGACGTGCTTCTCACGCGCTACTCCACCTTTGCCGACTTCATGAAGACGGGAATGTTCGTTCCTCTGAACAGCATCGGCGAGGGCATCTTTCGCGTGCCTGAGTTCCGGCAGTCCGACCTCATATGGTACCAGGGCGAAGTGATCGGCGTCTGTTTCGGCCCCTACGACATGGATTTCATGGCTCGTCCGTGTCTGGGCATCTTCACCACCTCGCCCCGCAAGGAGCTGGCCGCCGAGTTTATCCGCGTGGTCAAGGAGAATGAGCCCCTCGACCGTTTCACCGAGGGCGAGTTGAAGCGCGTGGCCGAATCGTTCTTCGCCAGCCTCTTCTACGTAGAGGATTACGCCTCTGCCTATGAGTTTTTGTACCAAGATCCGGACCGCGAGGGACAGTGGACCCGTGAGCAATTCCTCGACGCCATGGCGACCCGGTGGCTCTACCGACGGGTCGACGCGCACTATGTGCTGGTGGAACTTTCCGACGTGCGGCTCGTAGAAAACTGGTCGAGCCCGAGAGACGGGAGAGTATTCCCGGTGGTCGGCGAACTGCATGCGTGGGCTGTATTGGCGCAGGACCCAGAGCGCGTGATCGACGGCGTCTATCCCGTACGCTACCTGCTGCATTGGGTACCCGCCGGCGAAGAGTGGAAAGTGCTGTCGGCGCCGTGGAATCTGTTCGAGTAGGGTTGTGTGCTGCAAGCGGCGGGCGGTTGACTCATAGGATGGTCAGATCGCGGACGCGACGACCCACCGGCGGGTCATCGAGCGCAACCCCGAGGTGCGACCAGAATTTGGCAACGCCGCGCAATGCGGCTAGCTGGGATGAAGCAGCCAAGGTGTCCTACGCCGGTGCCGTCCATGGAGACGACCACGCCCCTTGGCCCATTCTTGGGTCAAAAAGACGACGCAGTGACCCAGACGGGGGTCACTCCGCTCGCCGCCCGACCCATCTGTGGGTCGCGTGCCTCAGGCCGACGGCA
>JAAYLA010000032.1 GCA_012522135.1 Bacillota bacterium
CAGCTGTTCCGGCGGTACGTTGCGCCCGAGGTCGTCGACCGGCTACTTCAGGGAGGCACCGACGTGGAGGCGGGGCGGCGCATGGAGGTGACGATTCTGTTTGCCGACGTGCGCGGGTTTACTGCCTTCGCGGAACAGGCCAGCCCCGAGGACGTCGTCCGCTGCCTCGACAAGTACTTGCAGGTCATGGCCGATTCGATTTTGGCTCACGGCGGCATGCTCGATAAGTACGTGGGCGATTCGGTGATGGCGGTATTCGGCGCTCCGCTGCCCCGTCCCGATCATGCACAGGCCGCTCTTGCCGCCGCGCTTGACATCCGCCGGCGGGTGGCAGCCATCGGAGAGCACGAGGACCATCCCGGTGCGGCGCTCGAAGTCGGTATCGGGATTCATTCCGGCGAAGCCGTGGTGGGCAGCATCGGTTCGCCCCTGCGCCGGGAGTTTACGGCGATCGGCGACGCGGTTAACGTAGCGAGCCGGTTGGAGGAGGCGGCGGGTCCGGGCGAGATTCTGATCAGCGAGACCGCGGCGCAGGCAGCTGGGATCGAGCTTGAAGGCGCGGCGGTCGAGTACAGGCTGCGCGGGCGTTCGGACCCGGTTAAGGCGTTTTCCATCAGGGAGGACACGGCCCTTGCTTTCGGCCGGGGCAGCTCCGTCGTCCGTGCTTCGTCCGAAGGATGACAACGGAGCAGGTGAGTGGGGATGAAAGGCGAAAGAGCAGTAGAAACAGCGGCTAATGTCCAAGGATTAGCTCAACGAACCGGAGGGAGGGACTCTGCTGCGCACCGAAGAGTTGGGGGGCCTTCTGTGTGTCGCAGGCTACGTCATGTCTCAGCTAGGGCCAAACGAGTCGAACAACACCAAGAACGATACGCAGTCTGAAGGCGCTGGCTGCGACGTGGTCGACCTTGGTGAACGGATAATTCGCGCGAGGGAGGACGAGCGCTACCGCCTCGCCCGGGAAATCCACGACGGTCCCGCTCAGTCATTGGCCAATATCGTGTTGCGCGCCGAGGTGTGCGAGCGGTTGCTGGAAGCCGGACGCCCTGAGGCAAAACAAGAGGTGTCACAGCTCAAACTCCTCGTGCGTGAGGCTTTGCGCGAGGTCCGCCGGATCATTTACGACCTGCGGCCCGGGGCCTTGGCGGAACTAGGGCTTGTCCCGACTCTGCAGGGGTATTTCGAGTACATGCGCGAGCATAACGGGACCGAGGTGGAACTGCAGGTAGAGGGCAATTTCGACGTGCGCTTGCCTTCGACGCTCGAGGTGGGTCTTTTCCGTACGGTCCAGGAAGCGGTTACCAATGCTTGGCGTCACGCTCAGGCTGACCGCATCGCCGTGCATTTCCGCTTTGAACCCGAGCGTGTCAACGTGACCGTCTCCGACGACGGCATCGGCTTTGATGTGCAGACCGTCTTGGCCGAGCTGCATCGTCGGCCGAGCTTCGGTCTGACCGGCATGCGTGAGCGTGTCGAGCTGCTCGGAGGCGAGCTTCGGATCGAGAGCGCGCCGGAACGGGGAACCACGGTGTACATTTCGGTTCCTGTCTGCGGCGAATGTTCTTGAGGGCACGTGGGATTGGGAGGGAACGGGATGTCCGAGCCGATTCGTGTATTGATCGCCGACGACCACGCGCTGCTGCGTGAGGGGCTGCGCCACGTCCTCGAAATGGAGGACGATATCGAGGTAGTCGGAGAGGCTGCGGACGGGGTCGACGTGGTAGGTAAGTGCCGGGAACTGCAGCCGGACATCGTGCTGATGGACGTCAGCATGCCCGGCGGAGGAGGGCTCGAGGCAACGCACAAGATCAAGCAGCAGTGGCCCCATATCGAGGTCGTGATCCTCACCGTCCACGACGACCAGCAGTACGTGGCCGATCTGATCAATGCCGGAGCGAAAGGTTACATATTAAAGGACGTCGAGCCGCACCGCGTGGCGCAGGTCCTGCGGCGCGTGCATGACGGCGAACCGTTTCTCGAGCCCAATTTAATGGCCAAGCTCTTCCAGCGCCTGCAGGAAAGCCGCGAGAAGGCGCCCGTAGCCGCGACCGCCGAGACGGATCCGAAGGTCCGGTTAACGCCGCGGGAACTTCAAGTCTTGGAACTGGTCGTGGACGGCAAGACCAACAAGGAGATCGCCGACACGCTCATCATCAGCGAGAAGACGGTCAAAAATCACGTGACGAATCTCCTGAAGAAGTTGAACCTGAGCGATAGGACGCAAGCAGCGGTTTATGCTCTGCGTCACAATTTGGTCCCCGATAGAGCGGGCCGGCCCCATACGGCGGGCTGAGAGATCGGTCCCAGGTGATACGTGACGGAACGCCCAGCAAGAATGAGCCGAAGGCCCGATATTCTGAAACGTGCCGACATGGTACGATATGGCAGGGAGAAAGGCTGGCGTTCCCGTGCAATCAAGAAAAGGTGGAGGTGAGCGGAGGGGCAGCGCCTCTGCGTCACCAGGCCGTGGAGTGAGCCCATACCCACCGGATCCAGCGGACCGTGGGGAAAACCGATCGCTCATGGTGCGACAGTTGCGAATTGTGATTGTTGACGACAACGCACAGACCCGTCAGGCGATCGCCGCGCTTCTTTCCCTCATAGACGGAGTGCACGTAGTAGGGGAGGCCGCAGACGGAGTCGAGGCCATCGAACGCTGCCGAGAAACGGCACCGGATTGCGTCCTGATGGACATCAACATGCCGCGCTTGGACGGTCTGGAGGCCGCCAGGCGAATTCGTGCCGAAAAGCCGGATGTGGCCGTGATCATGATGTCGGTCGACGACACGCCGTGGGTGCGCCGTGCCGTGGCGGATATAGGTGCGCGCTACTTCTTGGTCAAGCCGCTTGGTTCCGACGATCTAACGGACGTGTTGCGGGCCGTTGCCGCAAGCCAGATTTCCGTTTGAGGTTTGAGGCGAGACGGATCGAGCAGCGGCACCCCGAAGCGGCAAACCCCCTGGGTGCGTTTTGGCGCGCCCGTGAGGGCGGGCGCCGGGGCCGTACCAAAGCGCGAATCGGGAGACTCAGGCTATCTCCATCTTCCTCCTGCCGACATACGATGCAGCACGTACCTGCTAAGGGAAGGGTAGGAGTTGACACCGGAATGCCACGACCGGGACGTAAAGCAAGATGGGGAGAGCTGTCCGCCCGTGAGCTGGAAGTGCTCACGCTCATCGGCAGGGGACGTTCCAACGATGAGATCGCGAAGGCTCTGTTCATCAGTCCACACACGGTAAAGAACCACGTCAGCAGTATCTATAGGAAGCTCACCATACGGGATCGGACCCACGCCGCCCTGGCCGCAATCCGCATGGGGCTGGTGCGAGTCGACCCCGACGGGGAGTAGGTTGCGGTCTAATCGGCCGAGCAGGAGATGTCCCCCCTGCAAGCGAAGCGCATTCGTGCAGCAACAAGCAGGCGTGAGCAGGGGGGAGCAGCGCGATTGGCTTCCGAACGAATCGAAGGCGTGGTCGACCGCATCACCTACCGCAACGATCAGACTACCTATACCGTCTTGCAACTGGAGCTCGACTCGGGTGCGCGGGCCACGCTGGTCGGTCCTATGCCGGCGGTTCAGCCCGGAGAGCGCCTTCAGGCTGAGGGAAACTGGCAGGTGCATCCGCGCTACGGTCCCCAGTTTTCCGTAACAAGTTTGACGTCGGTGCCTCCGGCTACGCCGGCTGCTATCGAAAGGTACTTGTCCTCGGGCCTGATTAGGGGCGTCGGTCCGCAGACTGCCCGGAAGCTGGTAGAGGCTTTCGGTGAACAGACGCTCGAAGTCATCGCGAACTCACCGGAGCGGCTGAGCGAGGTGCCCGGCATCGGCCCGAAAAAGGCGGCAGCCATTGCGGAAGCCGCGACGCACCAGCAAGACCTGCGGAACGCGGTTTTGTTCTTGCAAGGATTGGGAGTCTCCCTAGGTTTTGCAATGCGCATTTACCGGCAGTACGGCGCGCGCACCGTCCAGGTGGTAAAGGAAAACCCGTACCGTCTCAGCTACGATGTGCATGGCATCGGTTTTAAGCGGGCCGACGATATCGCCCGGGCGCTCGGCATCGCCGAGGACGCTCCCCAGAGAAGGGAAGCGGCCATTCTCCACGTCTTGGCCGAGGGAGCCAATGAGGGGCACGTGTACTTGCCGGAATCCCATGTCCGTGGCGGCCTGGAGCGGCTCGGGCTTGCCGCGGCCGATCTGGACGGGCCCCTGAAGGCGTTGACGGATCAGGGCCGCGCGGTGATCGAAGTAAGAGACGGCGAACGCCGTATCTATTTGCGTTCGCTTTTCGAGGCCGAACGGCAGGTGGCCGCGCGCTTGAACGCGCTGTTGGATGCCGGCACGTCCTTGCCGCTGGAATTTGCCCCGGCGCCGGAAGAAGGCGTTGAGCTTTCGGAAGAGCAGCTGCGGGCTGTAGCCTGGGCGATGCGCTACGGGATCCTCATCATCACCGGGGGCCCCGGGACGGGGAAGACGACGGTCGTGCGCGCCGTATGTCGCGTCTTCGAAAGCGCGGGGTTGCGCATCGAGCTGGCCGCGCCAACCGGGCGGGCCGCGCAGAGGCTGGCCGAGACTACGGGGCGGCCTGCGAAGACGATCCACCGGCTCCTGGAAGTGCGGGGCGGCGGCGGGTCGGCGCCGCTTTTCGGTTACCACGAAGGCCGGCCCCTCCCTGCTGATGCCGTCATCGTGGACGAGGCCTCGATGGTCGATACGACCCTGATGCTGCATCTGCTCCGTGCCTTGCGGCCGGGCACCCGCCTCGTGCTCGTAGGAGACGAAGACCAGCTGCCGTCAGTGGGTCCCGGGCAAGTACTCAGCGATATCATTGCATCGGGCCGGGTGCCTTGCGTCCGGCTAACGCAAGTTTTCCGTCAGGCGGCAAAGAGCCTCATCGTAGAAAACGCCCACCGGATTCGGCGCGGCCAATGGCCCGTCCTCGGCAAGGCCGGTCAGGATTTCTTTTTCATCGAGGCGGAACCGGCCGGGCTACCCGATCTCGTTGTCGATCTGATGACGCGCCGGCTCCCTGCCTACTTGGGCCAGGAGGCGGCCGCCGCCATTCAGGTGTTGACGCCGGTGCGGCGCGGTCCGATCGGCGTAGAGGCGCTCAATAGCCGTATCCAGGAAAGGTTGAACCCCCGCTGCGGCCCGGAGGTTGCCGTCGGCGGCGAGGTTTTTCGAACGGGCGACAAAGTAATGCAGGTGCGAAACGATTACGACAACATGGTGTTCAACGGCGATATCGGGCGCATCGTCCGGGTGGATCCCGACTCCCGCACGGTCGAGGTGTCATTTCCCGACAGCGACGGGGAGCGGGCGGTGCGCTACGGGGAAGATGCGCTGGACCAGCTGACCCTGGCTTACGCAGTATCGGTCCACAAGAGTCAAGGCAGCGAGTACCCGTGTATCGTTATGCCGATCACGTGGGTAATGCCCGCCTTGATGTCCCGCAACTTGCTGTATACCGCTCTGACGCGGGCCAAGCGGCTCGCCGTGTTGGTAGGTGAAAAGCGCGCTCTTGGCGCCTACATACGTAATGACAGGGCGGCCGAGCGCTTTACCGGCCTTCGGGAACGTCTGCTCGCGGCGGAAACGGACCGGTGACGCGCTGAATGCGACGCTCGGCAAAATGGCACCCCGGGTGCCATTTTTCTTTTGAACCTTTTTGGCTTCCGAGCAGTATCACTAGCAGCCGAGGTCTCCAGCGCTTGTGCCCCTACGTACGGCACAATTTGCGCATGACGGCGAGTTCGCTCATGGCGGACGGAAGCCTTCTTGAGGGTTGCCGGAAAGCGGGGCGATACCTGCAACAAGCTGGTGCGCGATTTTGGGAGAGCGGTTTTGGCAGGAATGAGGCCGTGCCTATAGAAGAACGAAGGAGCATGTAAGGGCGCTCGGGCGACGCGTCTACATGCTTCGGCACAACCTTGAGTCCAAGGCTTCCATCACCACCGGGGGGCGCACGGAGGCGATCAGAGCTCCGTGGGAGCACTTTTGTGTTCGCGGGTATGCCCCGGGAAACGGCCTCGGGCGGGAAGATTCGTCATCGGAGGTTGAACGTATGCTGGCAAGCACAAAGAGGCTCCGAATACCCTCTAAGATGCGCAACATGGCCTTGGTGGCCATCATGGTCGCGGTCTGCTTGCAGACGGGCGGCATCACGCTCGCGCAAGACTCGGCGTCCTTGATGGTCGCCCCTGAGCTGCAACGGGTGCTGCTCAGTCCGGAACTCCTTGCGGTCCAAGACTTTTTGGAACCGAACTACTTCTACGTGCTTCCGGAGTGGCGCGAGGCTGGATACAGCGAGGTTGAGGGCGTCCACATTACCATCGATCCCTGGGATTTTGTCGATTGGGGCTACGACCCCGAGTACACCGACGAACCGCAGTGGGAAGTGGTCCGGGGGATCGGTGGACGCGACGTCGACGCGCTAATATGGGACAAAGAGGAGTCCTGGCTTGTCTGGGAAGTAGAGGTTCCGGAAACGGGCCTTTACAACATCGTTATCGAGTACTTCCCGTTGGAGGGCAAGCGCGCCTCCATACAGCGCGACATCATGATCAACGGTGAGTACCAGTTCAACGAAGCGAAGCGCATCATCTTTTCGCGCACTTGGCGTGACGCCGCACCGCCCGGCCGGGACAACATGGGCAACGACACGCGGCCCGGCCAGGAAGAGGTGCCGATGTGGCGCACGGCCTACTTCGAAGAACAGCACCGCACGTACCGGGATCCGTTCCTCTTCCTTCTGCACGAAGGGGTAAACGAGATCCGGATGCGCGCCATTCGTGAGCCGATGGCCGTCGCGGCTATCCACATTGTTTCTCCGAGGACGCTTCCCACCTATGCTGAAGTTAAGGCTGAGTACGAAGCGAAGGGTTACAAGCCCGTAGAGAACACCCTCGTAAAGTTTCAGGCCGAATATGCGTATCTGAAGGCGGACCCCACGCTCCGCATGGAGTTCGGCTGGGATCCGGAATTGGAACCGCCCGCGAAGAGCAACTACCGTCTGAACATGTTCGGCGGATACCGCTGGCGCCAGAACGGTCACTGGGTTCAGTGGAAGTTCGAGGTGCCCGAAGACGGTCTGTACAAAATCGGTTTCAAAGCGCTGCAGAACAACACCGACCGTCTGCCCGTGCTGCGCGCGGTGAAGATTGACGGCGAGTACCCGTCGGTCGAATGGCAAGAAATCCGGTTCGACTACAACCGGCACTGGAAGATCTTCGAGCCGACCACGGAAGACGGAGAGCCGATGCTCGTCTACTTGACCAAGGGCGAGCACATTATCGAGATGACGCCTGTGGTAGGGCCGCTGCGCCGCACCTATAACGTGCTGCAAGATGCCGTTACTACCCTGGGCAAGCTGCAGCGTGCCATCACCATGATCACGGGTGCGGATCCGGACCCCAACTTTGACTGGCAGATCCACAAGACGCTGCCGACGCTATTGCCGACGCTGCAAGAACTCGCGGCGGCTTTGCGTGCGGAGCAAGACTTCGTGCGCGAGTACGTAGGCTACTCGCCGCGCCTCGTCGATCAGCTCAACATGACGGCGTCCGTGCTGGAGGACATGGTCCGCAGGCCGGATACGATCCCCCACCGGTTGCAGGAGTTCTCGACTCAGGCTTCTTCGCTGACGTCGTGGACGCTGAGGTTGCAAGAAGCGTCTTTGGTTCTGGACTACTTCCTGGTCGCTTCGCCGGACACGGTCTGGCCCGAGGTGCGGGCTACGACGACGCAGCGCCTGCGCAGCAGCGTCCAGTCGTTCATCATGTCGTTTACGACGGACTACACCGGCCTCGGTTCCCAGTACGCGACCGAAAAGTCCGACATCGGTGAGGTCGTCGAAGGTCCGGTTATCGAAGTATGGGTCGGCCGTGGGCGTGAGTGGGCGATGATCGTGAAGGAAATGGTCGAGGAAGACTTCACGCCCAAGACCGGCATTCACGTGAACATGAACATCATCCCCGCGGCGCAGGCCGACATCGGCGGATCGCTGAGCGTCATCTTGCTCGCCGCGGCCACGGGTACGACGCCCGACGTGACGATCGGTTCCAACGCTCAGCTGCCTGTGGAGTTTGCTATCCGTAACGGCGTCGTGAACCTGAACGAGTTCCCTGACTACGAAGAGGTAGCTGCTCGGTTCAGGCCGGGAGCGCTCATCCCGTACAAGTGGACGAACCGGGATGGCGTAGAGGGCGACTACGCGCTGCCCGAGACGCAAGGGTTCTCCATGCTGTTTTACAGGACGGACCTTCTGGCCCAGGTGGGCCTGACGCCGCCCGACACGTGGGAGGACGTCCTGCAGATGCTGCCGACGCTCCAGCAGTTCAACATGAACTTCTACTATTCGTCGGCACCGGGCGGGTTTACGCCGATCCTGTTCCAGCATGGCGGAAGCTACTATACCGACGACGGTTACTTCTCTGCCCTCGACACGCCCGAGGCGCTAGAGGCCTTCAAGCTGTGGACCAGCCTGTTTGCCCAGTACCGCGTGCCGATCGAGGCCAACTTCTACAACCGGATGCGCACCGGTGAGATGCCGATCGGCGTGGCGGACTACTACACGTACGTCCTGCTCAATACGACGGCGCCGGAGCTGACGGGTTGGTGGGAGATGCGGCCGATTCCGGGCATCCGGCAACCGGACGGCACGATTAACCGTGCCACGGGCGGCGCGGCCGACGTAGCGGTCATATACAAGAAGCCCGAGGGCCAGCAGAAGTACGAAGAGGCTTGGGAGTTTATCAAGTGGTGGACCAGCACCGAGATCCAAGAGCGGTACGGGCGTGAGCTCGAGGCGCTCCTCGGCGTCGAGGCACGCTGGAACACCGCCAACGTCGAGGCCTTGCAGAACATGCCGTGGCCCATTAAGGACATCGCGGCCATCAACGAGCAGTGGAAGTGGTTCCGCGAAATGCCGGTCGTGTTGGGCGGTTACTTCACGTCGCGGCACGTTGAGAACGCTTGGAACCGCGTGGTACTTCAGGGTCAGCACGTACGGGAAGCGATCGAGATCGCCGTGAAGGATATCAACCGCGAGCTCCGCAAGAAGCAGGAGGAGTTCGGGATTTACGTGGAACGCCCCGTGCGGGAGATCACGTTCTAAGAGCTGCTCGTAGGCTATTAGAAGGAGTGAGGTCGTAAATGGCTCAGGTGGGCGAGGTCATACGCTCCCGAACGGGGAAGACGACATTCCAAGAACGCACCTCGGAGCTTTGGAAGAGGGTGCGCGAGAACAAGGTCATGTACTTGTTCCTCGCCCCGTTCTTCATCATCTTCTTTACGTTCACGGTGCTGCCGGTCCTGGCGTCGATGTACCTCAGCTTTACGTACTTCAACGTGCTGGAGCCGCCGCGCTGGATCGGTTGGTCGAACTATGCGCTCCTCTTCCTGGAGGACGACATCTTCCTAACGGCCATCAAGAACACGCTGGTCTACGCCGTGATCGTAGGACCGGGCGGCTTCCTGATCGCGTGGGTCTTCGCCTGGCTTATCAACCAGCTTAAGTACCGCGTCACGTACACGCTGGTGTTTTACGCACCGTCGATTACATCGGCTCTGGCCATCTCGATTATCTGGAGGATTCTCTTCTCCGGAGACTACCATGGCTATCTGAACTACTTTCTAATGCGGCTAGGCGTCTTGGATGAGCCGTTCCAGTGGTTGCGCGACGTAAACACGATGCTGCCCATTGTCATCCTGGTCTCCCTCTGGATGAGCATGGGTTCGAACTTCCTCGTGTTCTTGGCCGGTCTGCAAAATATCGACCAGGAATTGTATGAGGCGGGGAAGGTGGACGGCATTCGTTACCGGTGGCAGGAGGCATGGTACATCACCCTGCCGCTCATGAAGCCGCAGCTTCTGTTCGGCGCCGTCATGCAGGTTGTGCGCTCTTTCGAGGTTTCGGACATCGCCATCGCCTTGACGGGCATGCCAAGTCCGCTCTATGCAACGCACACCATCCTCACTCACTTGCTGGACTACGCGTTCATCCGCTTTGAGATGGGGTACGCTGCGGCGATCTCAGTATTCCTGTTCATCCTCATGTTCGGACTGTCGAGGCTGCTGGCCAGGCTGCTCTCGACCCGTGGGGACTACTGACGAGCCGCAGGTGACGTGCGTGCGGTTAGCTCTATACGCCGATTGGAGGGGTTTGCGTGAGCGTTGCATTGCCTAGGCGACAAAGGCGTCGAGGAAAACTACAGAAGGAACCCATTGGGATCTATGTGTTCCTTACGATCATCGGGATCATCATGTTTCTCCCGATGTATCAGCTGATCATCACGGCGTTCAAGCCTTTGGAAGAGCTGTTCCTCTTCCCGCCGCTGTACTATGTGAAGCAACCGACGCTCCAAAACTTCGAGGAGCTTTTGATCGCTGCCGGGGCAGGCTGGGTTCCCTTCTCGCGATACGTCTTCAATAGCGTGTTCGTGACACTCAGCGTGGTGTCGCTCCACGTGTTCTTTGCCTGTCTGGCTGCGTATCCACTGGCGAAGAGCAGGGCGCCGGGGGTTAATGTCCTGTTTCAGCTGGCCGTAGCGGCGCTCATGTTTTCGGCCCAGATCACGAACATTCCCCGTTACTTGATCGTGAACGGGCTGGGGTGGATCAACACGTACTGGGCGTTGATCATACCCGGCATCGGCAGCGCCTACGGCGTCTTCTTGATGAAGCAGTTCCTGGAGCAGGTGCCCAACGCGCTGATCGAGGCGGCCAAGATCGACGGCGCGAGCGAGTTCACGATCTTCCGGAAGCTTATTCTGCCGCTTTCGCGCCCGGCATGGTCGACGCTGATCATTTTCTCGTGGATCAGTACCTGGAACGACTCGTGGAGCCCGATGGTGTTTACGCAGTCCGAGGCGATGAAGACGATGCCCCTCGCGATTCAGACCATCTTCTCGGGGGCGAACGTCGTGGCTCGGCAAGGCGCCAACGCGGCGGCCGCGCTGATCCAGACCGCGCCGACCGTCATTATCTTCCTCCTCTTGCAGAAGCAAGTGATTTCGACCATGGCGTACTCGGGGATCAAATCGTAATGCGGTCCGAGTCCGAGTAGCATTCCTCTTGGGAAGGACGATTGAGGGGTGAATCGACACGTGATATCCAAAAAGAACTGGACAGGGATCGCAATACTCTTGGCCCTGATCGTCGCGGCCGTGGCGCCGTACACCGCCGTGGCTCGTCAGATCGGACTCTATTTCGATGCGGAAGACAATCGCATCTTTCCGTCGACGGTCGGTTACGTGTACCACCGCGACTTCGGGCTGAAACTCAGGCTCAACGGTCCGCAGGACATGTTCCTCGACCACGAGGAGAACCTGTGGATCGTCGATACGGGCAATAACCGCATTCTCAAGACGGACAAATACGGCGAGCTGCTCATGACCGTGCCGGCTGACCCGCGGGAGATCACGCTCCGGCGGCCGGAAGGGGTATTCGTCAACAAGGCCGGCGAGATCTTCGTGGCTGATACGCAGAACAACCGCGTCGTTCAGTTCAACCCCGACGGCACGCTCAACCGGGTACTTCCCAAGCCGGAGTCGGTCATTTTGGGCGAGGATTTCAACTACCAGCCCACCAAGCTCGCACAAGACTACCGCGGTTACCTCTACGTGGTCAACAGCAACGACTACCGCGGCCTCATGATGATCGACACCGAGGGACTGTTCCGGGGATTCTTCGCACCGAACAGAGTCCCGTTCTCGATCCGGCGCATCATCATTCAGCTGTTTGCGACCGAGGCGCAGAAGGAGAAGCTCTCGCGTGATCTGCCGACGCCCCACTCCAACCTGCACCTCGATGAGTCGGGCTTCATCTACACGTCGACGATCTATGAGCGGAAGAACCAGATTAAGAAGCTGAACGCCGTCGGCAAGAACATCTTCCCCGAGCAGGAGTACGGCCTGTTCCGGCGTCAGGGGTATACGATCACGCCGCCGAGCATCATTGACCTAACGGTAGACGAGAAGGGCATCGTCTCGGCGGTCGACACGTCGGGTTACGTGTACCAGTACGACCAAGACGGCAACCTGCTGCTGATGTTCGGCGACAAGGGCGAATTCCGGGGCGCCTTCGGGTTCCCGACGGCCATCGAAGTGGACAGCGAAGGCTACATCTACGTTCTTGACAAGGACCGCAACAACGTGCAGGTGTTCCGTCCGACTCAGTTCGCCGAGCTCGTCCACACCGCCTCGCAGCTGTACACGGACGGCCGTTACGACGAAGCGGCGGGTCCTTGGCGGGAAATCTTGCAGTACAACACGAACTATTCGCTCGCCCACAGCGGCATCGCCAAGGCGTACATGCGACTGGGCATGTGGGACGAGGCTTTGCACCACTACCGCCTGGCTAAGAACAGGGAAGGGTATTCGGAAGCGTTCATCGAGAAGCGGTATGAGTTCATGCGCCACAACTTCGGCATCGTAGTGGCGGGCATTGTCGCCGCCTTCGTGCTGATCTACTTCGCCGTGAAGGGCGCGGGCTGGGTGCTGCGACAGGACTTCCACAAGTCCCACCCGATCATTCAGACGCTGCAGATGCTGCTGCGTGTCATGTTGAACCCGGGCGATGCCTTCTATGACTTGCGGCACGGGAACTACGCGCACGTATCGAATGCGCTGATCCTGGTCTTGGTCGTGTTCTTCGTCCGGCTGTTCAACATCCAGTTCATGAGCTTCCAGATCCACCGGGTCGATCCGGAGCGGGTCAGCCTGCTGGCTGAGATTGCCCGGATCATCGGCCTGTGGCTCTTGTTCAGCGTGGCGAACTACGGTGTGGGTGCCATTTTCGAAGGCGAAGGCCGTTTCCGCGACGTCCTGATCGCCACGGCGTACTCGACGGGGCCGTACCTGTTCTTCTCCTGGCCGCTCACGCTCCTTACGCACGTGATGTCCCGCAACGAGCTGGCACTCGTGGACAGTATCAACGTCGTGATACTCTACTGGGTCGCACTGCTCGTTTTCCTCGGGGTGCGTACGATACACAACTACTCAATACCGAAGGCAGCCGGCACATCGGCCTTGACGGTCTTCGGCATGATGGTTGTGATCGGCGTGCTGGCACTTGTCTATGCCTTGACCGAGCAAATGTTCAGCTTCGCCAGGGAGATCATGGTGGAGATCACAATCCGAACGTAGCACGGGCCGAGCATCCGGCCCGGCGAGGTGGCGGATGCTCGGAGCCGCCTGCGCGTAGGAAGAGTCTTCGGCTCTGCGGCCGAGTGCGGTTTGCATAGGAGGTCGTTCCTAGACATGAACGTAAGGCCAGGACTGAAGGGGATATGGGTCGCAGCGGTTGTGGCTTGCCTGCTGCTCCTGTCCGCCGCGGCGGGGGCGCAGAACCAGATCCCTCCGGGATACCTTTTGACCGCTGAGAACCAGTACCTCGAACTGTATCTCAACGACGAAGAGGCCAAGCTGATCGTGCGCCACAAAGAGTCGGGTGAGATCTGGTGGACGAACCCCGACACCACCGGGCACACGATCGCGTCGCTGTGGCACAGCCATATGAACTCTCAGGTCGTCGTCGAGTACACGGACGCCAAAAAGCGTACCGACAGGCGTACCGACAATGTCGACCAAGAGGCGATCGTTTCGTACCAGCCCATTCCGAACGGCGTGAAGATCACCTTTACGATGGAAGCCTTGGGCTTCATCATCCCCATCGAGTACACGCTGGGTGACAACTACCTCGAAGTGCGGGTGCGCGATGAGGATTTGAAGGAAACGTCGGAGTACATCATTGTCAACATGTGGCTCGTGCCGTTCTTTGGCTCCGTGCCCGACACCGAGGAAGGTTACATGGTCATTCCCGACGGCTCGGGTGCGGTCGCGTACTTCCGTAAGGACCACCCCGAATACAACGCCCACTTTGAAGAATGGGTGTATGGCCGCGACACGTTCCGCCTCGGCCGGTTCACGATTGGACAGGACGTGTTCTGGCGCGAAACGGCTCGTGACGTGGGTATGCCGATCTTCGGCATGGTGCACGGGAACAAAGCCTTCCTGGGCGTCATCACCGAAGGCGACTTCGACGCCAGGATCGTCGCCAGCCCGGCCGGCTATATCGTGAACTTCTACCGCACGTTCGCGAACTTCTCGGTGCGCAAGGAGTACCAGGCACCCCTCAGCCGCACGAACCGGGTGCCCACGAAGGAGTCCCAGCGGATCGCAACCGACCGTGCGGTGCGGTACTACTTCCTCGTCGGCGATGAGGCCAACTACATCGGTATGGCGAACACCTACCGGAGCTACTTGCAGGAGCGGTTCCACATCGCTGGACGTATGAATATGAAGGACGACGTGGCACCGTTCCACCTGCGGATCTTTATGTCGATCATGAAGCCGGGCCTGCTTTGGGATCAGCTCGTCGTGATGACCACCTTCGAGCAGGCGCGGGAGATTGTCGAGGCGCTGATGGAAGCCGGCGTCGACCACATGGACATCACGCTCGTCGGCTGGCAAAAGGGAGGTTTGGGTGAGCGCTTGCCCCACAGGCTGCCCGCGGAGCCCAAGCTCGGCGGCGACAAGGGCTTGGCCGAGTTTACCGCGTGGGCCCAGTCTCAAGGCTTCCGGGTTTTCCTGGAAGACAACTACGTCGATGCCTTCGAGGTGAACGGCGGCTTCAACACGCGGCACGACGTGGCCCGTACGCCCGCTAAACTGCCCCTGAGCCAAGGAGACCACTATATCCTGTCGCCGCTCGTAGCGTTCGAGCGTTTCGCCCGGCGCGACATTCCGGAGATGGCAAAGCGTTACGGCGTCGACGGCCTTTAACTCACGTACTTCGGCAGCCGCCTGATGCTGGACCGCAACGCCAACTACCGGCTGGAGCGCGAGGATACCGCCTTCTGGTGGCTGCAGATCGCACGGCTCGCCAAAGAGGAGATGGGCCACGTGGTCATCCGCGGGATGAACACTTGGCTGCTCTCGGTAGCCGACAAGATGGTCGACGTACCGATTGAAAACAGCACGGTGCTCTTCGTCGATCACTCGATCCCGTTCTACCAGATCGTGATCTCGGGTCTGGTGCCGTATTCAACGTATCCCGGCAACCTGAGAAACGACCCACGCCGGGACTTCCTGAAGATGATCGAGTACGGTGCCATTCCGACGTTCGAGCTGACTTACCAAGACTCGTCGCTGCTGAAGGAGACCCGGTACAGCACGCTGTACACGTCGGAGTACAGGATGTGGCTCCCCTTCGTGGTCGAAGAGTACCAAATCGCCAACGTAGAGATGGGGTACTTGAAGACTCAGGCCATCGTGGACCACCGTCAGCTGGCGGAAAACGTCTTCATGACAGGTTACGAGGACGGCTCGCGTGTATATGTAAACTATCGTGACGAGCCTTACGTGACGGACGACGGCATTGAGATCGGTCCGCTTGACTTCGTGCTCGTACGAGGAGGGGAGCTGTAAATGGCAGTAGGCGTTCAAAGCGCACCGAAGGGTGCGGCGAAAAAGAAGCGGCGCCGGGGCCTGCGTATCAGCCTACGGCAACGGCGGGCGCTGCACGGCTATCTCTTCATCTCCCTGTGGGTGATCGGGTTCCTGACGTTCCAGGCCTGGCCGTTCATCCAGTCCTTTTGGCTGAGCTTCAACTCGGTCGACATGATGGCCGGTTTCTCCCTGAACTGGGTAGGCCTGGACAACTACCGGGAAGCCTTCTTCATCGACGAGCGCTTCGTCCCGACGTTGCTTCAGGTCATGCGCGATATGGCGATCGACGTCCCGGTCATTATCGTCTTCGCGCTGTGCACGGCGTACCTCGTGAACCAGCCGCTCAGGGGACGTACGTTCTTCCGGGCAGTGTTCTTCCTGCCGGTCGTCATCGCGTCGGGTGAAGTGCTGCAGCAGCTGTACCCGCAGCTTCAGGAGACGGGCAACACGCTCGGATCGACGGCAACCGTGACCCGGGGGCTGGACATTCCGGCCATCGTGTACATGTACCTGCCGCCGAACATCGCGGAACTCTTGCTCAATACGTTGAACCGGTTGACGCTCATCCTGTGGCGCTCAGGGATCCAGATCCTGCTGTTCTTGGCCGGTCTGCAAGGCATCTCGTCGTCCCTGTATGAGGCGGCCAAGGTAGACGGCGCGAGCGACTGGGAGGTCTTCTGGAAGATCACGCTGCCGATGCTGTCGCCGATCTTCCTGGTGAACATCATCTACTCGATTGTTGACTCGTTCACCGACCGGTTCAACCCGATGCTGAACCTCATCCGCAGCGCGGCCTTCACGGGACAGTTCAAGCTCGGCTACGCGGCGGCGCTGGGGTGGGTCTACTTCCTCGTGGTGTTCCTAATCCTGCTGGTCGTCATCGCGGTGTCGTCCCGTTGGGTCTTCTACGCGGGCGAGCGGGATTAGAAAGGGGGGTACTGAAGCATGGCAACCGATATCCAAGTACAAGCGCAACAAATACGGAGGCGCGTGGCGCCGTGGGTCTTGGTCTACCGGCGCAAGAGCGAGCATCTGTTCTTCAAGTTGCTCATGTACTTGATGCTCATCAACATCGCCTTTGCGTTCTTGCTGCCGATCTTCTATATGACTTCGACCAGCCTCATGACGATTCAAGACTACGTCGACCCCGCCGTCTACTGGATTCCGACGGTGTTCAACTGGGAGAACTTCACGCTGGCCTACGGCGGCATGAACTACACTCAGGCATTTAAGAACAGCATCATCATCGCCCTGGCCGCCACGTTGGGACAGGTGATAACGTGCGCGATGGCGGGCTACGGCTTTGCCCGCGGCGAGTTCCCGGGTCGTGAGCTTTTGTTCGGGCTGGTTCTGTTCAGCTTCATCGTGCCGCCCCAGACGATCATCGTGCCGCTGTTCATCCTGTACAAGAACTTGAACTGGATCGACACGTTCTGGCCGTTCATCATTCCGGCCTTCTTCGCCCAGGGCCTTAGGGGATCGATCTTGACCATCATCTACCGCCAGTTCTTCCGCGGCCTACCGTGGGAGCTGGAGGACGCGGCCAGGATCGACGGTGCCGGTCCGGTGCGCACGTTCACCCATATTATGCTGCCCTTGGCGAAGCCGGCCATCGTGGTGACGTTCCTGTTCTCGCTGGTGTGGCACTGGAACGACTTCTACGAGCCGATGATGTACCTGATGAAGCCCGAGAGGTTCACCGTGCCGCTCCGTCTGCAGATCCTGTACACGTCACTGAACGAGATGACGGGTGGCCAGGCGGGCGAGCTGTACAACGAGCCGTTGATCATGGCGGCCTGTTTCCTGATCGTCCTGCCGCCGCTCATCCTGTACCTGTTTACGCAGCGCCACTTCGTCGAGTCGGTGGAGCGTACGGGTCTGGTCGGCTAAGAGAAGAAAGAGGGAAGCTGTCGTGTCTGGAGGCGCCCTGCGCGTATGCGGGGCGCCTTCATCTATCGTCTTTGGGTGGCTTTGACCTGGCACGAGCGTTATGATAGTAGGGGGGCCCCGGAGAGCGTGACAGGAGAAGCGAACATGGCAGTCACCTTTGCCGTAGTCGGTCCAGGCAGGGCGGGACGGGCGCTCGCCGCGGAGCTGCAACGCAGCGGCTGGCGACTTGTCGGTGTGCTGGGGCGCAATCCGCGGCGCACGGCGCAGGCCGCGGCCCAGCTGCAGCCCGAAGGACAAGCGCAGCTGCTCACCGAGTGGTCCGCCATTCGTCGCGCGGCGCAGGTCGTCTTTCTAGCCACGCCCGACGCCCAACTTGCCCGCGTGGCGCACGAGCTGGCATCCGACCAGGACCGGGAGGGCTCGATACATGGGGCTGGTCCTGTGGTCTTGCATCTGAGCGGGGCGACGCCGTCTACGGTACTCGCGCCGCTGCGCGACCTGGGCTGCGCCGTCGGAGCGCTCCATCCGCTGCAGACCTTGGCCGACCCCGGGGCTACGCTGCGGGGGATCACGTGGGGCGTCGAAGGGGACGTCGAAGCCGTGGCCTGGGCGGATAGAGTCGTCCAGCTCCTTAACGGTACCGCGCTGCCGGTGGAAGCCGCTGCCAAGCCTCTATACCACGCAGCCGCTGCCGTGGCCAGCAATTACTTGGCGGTACTGATCGACCTCGCCGCGGAACTGCTGGCGGCCGCAGGGATTCCCAGGCAGCAGGGGGTGCGGGCGCTGCTCCCGCTTATTCAAGGGGCCGTGGCGAACGTGCAGCGGCTCGGCCTGCCCGCCGCGCTCACGGGTCCGGTGGAACGGGGGGATCTGCCCACGGTACAGACTCACCTTGTGGCCTTCTCCGACTACGGCGTCCGCCCGCAGCTTGTGGCGCTCTACCGCTTGCTCGGTATAGAAGCGGTGCGGCTGGCGCTGGAAAAGGGGAGCATCGACCGGGACACAGCCCGAGTGCTGGCAGAGTGCTTGACCGGCCACGGCAGCGAGACGTAGCGCCCGGAGCAGGGGTAATGGCAACGGATAGGAGATGAAGCCACAGATGAGCGCGACCAAGAGAGTACGTGTTCCCGATCTGTTGGAGAAAAAGCGCGCTGGAGAGAAGATTACCATGCTGACGGCCTACGACTACACCATGGCACGTCTTGTCGATGAAGCCGGCATCGACTCCATTTTGGTGGGTGACTCTTTGGGCAACGTCATGCTGGGCTACTCCACGACGCTCCCGGTAACCTTGGACGACATGATCCACCACGCAAAGGCCGTGCGCCGCGGGACCGAGCGGGCCCTTCTCGTCGTCGACATGCCCTTCCTGACGTACGAGGTAAGCCCGGAGAAAGCCCTGGAGAACGCCGGGCGCATCATGCGAGAGGCCGAGGTCGATGCCGTCAAGCTCGAAGGCGGAGCAGAGATGGCACCGGTCGTAAAGCGCATGACGGAAACGGGCATTCCCGTCATCGGCCACCTCGGCATGACGCCCCAGTCTGTGCACGTCTTCGGCGGCTACCGGGTACAGGGCAGGGGAGCCGAAGCTGCGGAGCGCTTGATCGAAGATGCCTTGTCCCTACAGGAAGCGGGCGCTTTTGCCGTGGTGCTCGAGATGGTTCCGGCGAGCCTAGCACGCCGCGTGACCGAGACCTTGACGATCCCGACCATCGGCATCGGAGCAGGTCCCGATTGCGATGGACAAGTGCTCGTCCTTCAGGATATGCTGGGGATGTACGAAGATTTGCAGCCCCGGTTCGTCAAACAGTACGCGAACTTGGGCGAGGTGATTCGCAAGGCCGTCGGCTCCTATATCGAAGAGGTCAAAAGCGGCGTCTTTCCTTCGGAACAGCATACGTACGGCGACTAGACGGAGCAGGGAAGGAGTCTGTCATGGCCGATACGCTTCTCGTGATCCATACGATAGACGAAATGCGGAGGGAAGTGGCCGCCGCGCGCTCCCGTGGCCTGACGGTCGGATTCGTCCCCACCATGGGTGCGCTGCACGCCGGCCACGCCGCGCTCGTGCGGCAGGCCGTGGAAGAATGCGGCTTCGTCGTAGTGAGCATTTTCGTCAATCCCTTGCAGTTTGGGCCGAATGAAGACTACGAGCGCTATCCTCGCACTCTAGACCAAGACGTTGCTTTGTTGCGCGAGGTCGGCGCCCATGTGGTGTTCGCGCCTTCCGTCAACGAGATGTATCCGCGGCCCCAGCTCACCTTCGTCGAGGTGGAGAAAGTGACGGAAGGGCTCTGCGGCGCTTCACGGCCAGGGCACTTTCGCGGCGTGGCGACGGTTGTCACCAAGCTGTTTAACATCGTCACTCCGGATGTTGCGTACTTCGGTCAGAAGGATGCGCAGCAGGCCGCCGTCATCCGCACCATGGTGCGCGACCTTTCTATGCCCGTGGAGATCCGGGTATGCCCGACCGTCCGCGAAGAAGACGGGCTGGCGGTAAGCTCCCGCAACACGTATCTGAGCCCGGAAGAGCGCAAAGCGGCCACCGTGCTGTACCGTGCACTCGGGCATGGCAAGGCGCTGATCGAATCGGGCGAGCGGGACGCGGCCCGTGTGCGCGGCGCGATGCGGGAACTCATCGAAAGCGAGCCTTTGGCCCGCGTCGATTACTGCGAAGTGGTTGACGCAGAGAGCTTGGCACCGGTAAGCTATATCGAGGGTAACGTCCTTTTGGCCGTGGCCGCCTACTTCGGCTCCACGCGGCTTATCGACAACATGGCCGTGGAAGCGTGACAGCGGCCTGCTGCCCGTCCTTTGCGGCAGATTGAGGTGGTTTTTATGTTGCGCACGATGTGCAGGGGAAAAATCCACCGGGCGACCGTGACCGACGCAAATCTCCACTACGTCGGGAGCATTACGATCGACCCGGTCCTGTTGGAAGCGGCGGATATCTTGCCATATGAGCGCGTACAAGTCGTCAATGTCAACAACGGCGAGCGCTTTGAAACGTATGTGATCGAAGGGGAGCGGGGAAAGGGCGAGGTCGTCATCAACGGCGCCGCGGCCCGCCTCGCGCAGCCGGGCGACATCGTAATCATCATGAGCTACGTGCTGATGACCGACGAAGAAGCCAAGTCCCACAGTCCGAAAGTGGTGCTGGTCGACGAGCGGAACCGGCCCGTCAGTCCTTGACGCTGTCCCGCCCTTCTACTGCCTGCGGCCTCGGTGCGGCACCTGCCCGGGACGGACGTCCGGGCGCGCGCCGGGCCCCCGTCCAGGCACCGGGCAGAACGAGTACCAGCACCGTGTAGATTTCGAGCCGGCCCACGATCATCAATGCGGTCAGTACCAGCTTCGCCGAGGCAGGCAGCCAACCGAAGTGCCCCATCGGCCCGGTGGCGCCCAAGGCCGGGCCGACGTTGCCCAAGGCGGCGGCCGCCGACGACGCACTGGTTCGCAAGTCGATGCCGTGGGCCGCGAGCAGCAACGTCCCCACGCCGAACAGCATGATGTAAAGGGCCAGGAACCCCAGGACGCCTGCGATCACGTTCTCCGCGATCGTCTGCGAGCCGATCCGCAAAGGCAAGACCGAGCGGGGATGGACGAGCCGGCGCAGCTCGCGGACGCCGTGCTTTAGGATGACCAGATGGCGCATCACCTTGACGCCGCCGCTCGTCGAACCTGCGCTTGCTCCGACAAACATCAACGCGAAGACGATCGATGAGGCGAAGGACGGCCAGAGCGAGTAGTCGGTGCTGGCAAAGCCCGTGGTCGTCACGATGCTCACCGCCTGGAAGACACCGTGGCGCAGCGCATCTCCGGCGCCGTACACCCCGGCCCGCCAAAGGCTCCAGGCGATTCCCAGGCTCGCCAAAGCCAGGACCGCGGCGTACGCTCTGAATTCTGCATTTTCCGTAATCGCTCCGAGCCGCCGCTCGGACCAGGCGCGGTGAAGAAGCGAGAAGTTGGAGCCCGCCAAGAACATGAAGACGATCAGGATGCCCTCGATGGCGGGGCTGTCGAAGGCAGCGATGCTCCTCGCCTTGTTCGAGAAGCCGCCGGTCGGAATCGTGACGAGGGCGTGAACCAGCGCATCGAAGGCGCCCATGCCCGCCAGCAGGAGAAGAAGAGCCAGCACCGCGGTCAGCGTCAAGTAAATGCGCCACAACATAATCGCCGTATCGGCCAGGCGGGGTCTGAGGCGCTCGGGCAACGGAGTGGGCGCTTCGGCCTTATACAGCTCCATGCCGCCGACTGCCAGCTGCGGCAACAGAGCGAGAGAAAGGACGACGATTCCCATGCCGCCGAGCCATTGCAGCAAGGCGCGCCAAAATTGGAGGCCATGGGAAAGGCGCTCTACGTCGGGAAAGACCGTCGCGCCCGTAGTCGTGGCTCCCGCAGCCGCTTCGAAGATCCCGTCGGCGATGGAAGCTACGCTTCCCGACAGCAGGAAGGGCACGGCGCCGATCAATGTCAGGGCGAGCCAGCTCAAGGTCACTATCGCAAAGGCGTCCCGGCGGCGCAAAGCGGTCACGCGGCGGCGGCCGCGCAGCACGGTGCCGCTGAGGGCGGACAACAGCGCGGCCGAGGCGAAACACCACCAATCCGGCTCCCGGTAGAACAGGGCCACTGCCAGGGGAAGAAGGAGTACGGCCCCCACGTACTGCAGAAGCATCCCGAGAACGGCGCGCACATTCCGTTCGTTCACGGCGCGCCCACTCTCCTGCGCACCGGGGTGCCGAACAACGCTTCCACTTCGGAGGTGGCTTCCGGCAGCGCGAAAACGATCACCCTGTCGCCCGGCCGGATGACGGTGTCACCGTGGGCGATCGCCGTGCGACCTTTATGGAGTACCGCCGCCACGATGGCACCCCGGGGAAAGGACAGCTCACGCAGGGAACGCCCGGCGGCCCGGCAACCGGCTTGCGCCCGGAACTCCAATATCTCGGCGCGGCCTTCCTGCAAGAGAGTCAGAGAAACGAGGCCTGTCGCCGGACGAACGAGCTTGAGGATCCCGGCGACCGTGAGCAGACGGGGGACGACAACCGCGTCGGCGCCCGCCTTGCGGGCCAAGGGGACATAATCCTCCCGGCCGATCACGGTAATGACCTCGCCTACGCCGAGTTCCTTTCCGAGCATGGTCGCGAGCAGATTGGTATCGTCCTCCCCGGTGACCGCGACCAAGGCGTCGTAGCTGTCCACTCCCTCCTCACGTAGTACGTCGATCTTGGTACCGTCGCCCTGCACGACCAGTACATCGGGCAGCGTTTCAGCGGCTTCTCGGGCTCGCCAAGGGTCCTTTTCGACGAGCATAACGTGTATCCCCGCCTTGCGGTTCGGGCGTAAAGCGGCGGCCAGCTTCGTGCCGATGCGGCTTGCACCGACGATGACAACGCTCCGAATGGTCCTCTCTTCGGCGCCGATCATCGCGCGGAGGGGGCCAAAGCTTCCCGTGCGCCCGATGACGATCATTTGGTCGCCCGCCTCGATGTGATCGGTCCCCTGAGGGATGATGACTTCGTCGCCCCGTACGAGCGCAGCCACCAAAAGGTCGGTCAGGCGTACGTCGGCCAATGTCCGGCCCGCGATCGGCGCGCCGGGCTCCACCATGTAGCCGGCCATTACCACCCGGCCGTTGGCAAAAAGCTCGACCTCCGTCGCGCTGGGAGTTTCCAACAGACGCACGATTTCGATAGCGGCCACCTGTTCCGGGTCAATCACGAGATCGATGCCTAAAGCGGCCAGCGAGAAAGCTCGCGGACCGGCAGTCGCGTAATCGGGATTACGGATCCTTGCGACGCATGTGCGCGCGCCGTACGCCTTCGCCGTCATGCAGGCGATCATGTTGACTTCGTCGATTTCGGTAACGGCGATGAGCAGGTCGGCCTCGGCGATGCCGATTCTTTGGAGCAACATGGGGCTCGCGCCGTTGCCCACGTAAGTCATGACGTCGAGATGGCTCTCCACGGCTTCCAGGGCCTCGGCGTCCTTGTCGACGACGATCACCTCGTGTCCTTCGTGCGCGAGCCGTGCGGCAAGCTCGAAGCCTACTTTCCCCGCGCCAACTACAACAATGCGCATGGCCGCCCGACGCTCCTTTCCCCCCGAGTATAGCATGGCTTGGTCTGCTGCGTAGCACTTTCCGGCTATGCCGCGTAGTATAAACGGTCCAGACCATCAAGGCGACAAGGTGCAGGTGAGGTCCGTGGAAAGCAGCGGACAGGTATTTTCCGTCTCGGTGTTGCGCGGGCGCGGCGGCACGCAACTCATCATTCCCGTGCAGCACCCTCTCTACTGCCAGGCGAGAAGTGTCCCGGTTCGGCTCGGCCGTATGGCGCTGCGTGCCCGGGTGCGAGCCGGCGAGGAGGGGGAAGGCGTGCGCCTGGAACTAGGCTCCGCCGTACCGTGGCCGCGCGGGCTGCCTGCTACCTTGCGCGTGCGGAGGACGGCTGCAGGCGCCTACCACGTCGGTCCCGTAGTCGCGATCTTATCCGCAGTTTACCGGCGACGGCGCTACGGACCACAGGACGGCCTGTTTCGACGGATGCTCGCGGAAGGCGATGAGATGGGCGTTCTGACGTATGTGATCTCGCCGGGCGCGCTGCGCGGCGGCGCCGTTCTAGGCTACCGCCACGACGGCAGACGCTGGCGGCCCGGCTATTTTCCGCCTCCCGACGTGCTTTACAACCGGACGCAGGCGACGCCGGGCACGGTGGCGGTCGAGCGGGCTTTGCGAAGGCGCTTCGGCACCCGGGTGTTTAACTCGCGCATCGGTTCGAAGTGGCGGCAGTACCGGGTCTTGCGCCGGGATCCCGCTTTGCGCACCCATCTGCCCGCGACGCGGCCTTTGCGCGGCCCTTCGGACTTGTACGTGATGTTGCGCCGCTACGGTGGGGTGTACGTAAAGCCGAGCCGCGGGGGATTCGGTCGCGGCGTATGGCGGATCGAGCGGCGGCGGCCCGGTTACGACGTGCGCAGGACCGACGCCGTCGGCAGGCCGCACAAGGTGGCCGTGCGGTCCGTGGCGGCTGCCTTCGCGGCCATTCGGCGCCGCCGGCGAGCGTTTATCGTGCAGCAGAGGCTCCATTTGATCCGGTGGAAGGGAAGCATCGCGGACGTGCGTGTGCTGATGCAGAAGGACGCGCACGGCGAATGGCAGATGACGGGAGCCGGCGTGCGGGCCGGAAAGGGCGGAACCATCGTGTCCAACCTTTCGGGCGGGGGTAGGGCGGTGGCGTTGTCGGACTTGTTGCGTGAAGCCTTTCCCGGCCAGACTGAGCGGATCGAGCGCCTCGAGGAGATGGTGCAAGAGGTCGCAGGGCGTGTCGCACGGAGGCTGGAGCGGGCGGCCCGTCCCATCGGCGAACTCGGCATCGACCTCGCCATCGATCGGGACGGTCGTCTGTGGTTTCTCGAAGCAAACTCGCGCACGGGGCGCAGCCTCTTTCATCACCTGGACGCGACGGGACTGGGTAGGTTGGCTGACAGACGGCCGCTCGAGTACGCTGCGTATCTTGCGGGATTCCGTCCGTAGCGGCGCGAGTACAGTCCGTCGGTCCACGAAGGAGTGGTCAGTCGGTGGTCACAGTGCGTTTGGCTAGGAGCCGCACGGGCCCGGCCTCGGTCGGGTCGTTGCTCCTCTCGGCGGAGGACGCGGCGGCCCTGGCCGTAAAGGGCGGGGATGAGGTACGGATCGGATTGGGCAAGTGGACGGGAAGGGCCGTCGTGGACGTCGGACCGGGCCGGCACGCGACTTTGCACCTGCCCGCCGGCGCGCCGCGCCTTCCGGTGCGCTCTTTGGCGCTGTATTCAGTCGGTCCCGGACGTCTGCGCCTCGGTCCTCTCATCGGCATCCTCGTCATGTACCGCGTGAGCGCGCGAGGGCCCAGGGGATCGCAAATGGAGACATACCGCGAGATCATGTACCGTGCCCGTGAAGCCGGTGGCCTGGCGTTCGTCTTGCGGGCGTCGGCGATCACGCGGACTGGCCGGCGCGTCACAGGCTGGACGCGGGTGAACGGACGGTGGCGCCGCTGCCGGCTGCCCTATCCCGACGTCGTCTACAACCGCATCTCGAGCCGTCCAGTTGAGCGCCGCGTGCTGCGGTCCGGCCGTTTCACGTATTTGCAAAGGCGCGGCGTGCCGGTGTTCAATCCCCATTACCTGAACAAGTGGGGTGTTTACCGTACTCTGCTCCAAGACGACGCCGTGCGGCCCCACCTTCCCGAGACGAGGCGGTACCGGGGCCCGTCCGACGTGGCGGCACTGCTGGCCCGGCACGGCAGGGTCTTTCTCAAGCCCGCCGGCGGCAGCCTCGGTTTGGGTGCAGTGCTGATCACGCGATCCGGCGGGCGCTTGCGGTACAAACTCAATACGCTGTCCGGCGGCAGGAGAAGCGGTACCCTGCGTTCCCTGCGACAGCTCGGCCGTGTGCTGCCGCGCCGCAGCGACTATTTGGCCCAGCAGGCGATCCGTCTGGCGACCGTGCGGGGCCGGCCCTTCGACGTGCGCGCCCTCGTGCAGAAAGATCCGTCCGGGAAGTGGCTCCTCACCGGAGCTGCTGCCCGCATCGCAGGACGGGGCCGCATCACCACGCATGTTCCCCGCGGAGGCAGCCGCCGGCCCCTCGTGCCGGTTCTGCAGGAGGTTTTTGGCTACCGGCGCGCCGCTGAGATCCGCGACGAGCTTGAGCGCGTGTGCGTAGCCGCCGGGCGCGGGCTTGAACGGCTAAGCGGCAAGCTGTTCGGTGAGTTCTCGCTGGATGTGGCCGTGGACGTCGCGGGGCGCATCTGGATCTTGGAGATGAACGCGAAACCGTTCCGCTTCGACGAGACGCCCTTGCGCGTGCTGTCACAGCGGCGCCTTGTCCGGTTTGCCACGCACCTTGCAGGCTGTCCCGTGGATTCCGAGCGGAACGGCGAAGACTGGGTTCTCGGTGCGCGAGCCGGCGGGTAGGACCAGCCGCCTCGGCGAGAGGCGCGGTGGCGGGGGCTGTTCCCAGGGGACTGGGGCAGCCCCTTTTGCTCGTGAAACGCCGGGCGGGTGGAGGGGCTGGCTTTCGGCCGGCTGAGCCCTAGAAGCCGGCGAGGCGGGCGGCAAAGAGGAGGGGACGCCGCAAGGTGCGGCGCAGGCGCTTCTTGGGGCCTTCCATTTGGCGCAAGGGTTTGGAGTTGGCCTCGATTACCCAGGGGCGCCCTGTGCGGTCGACGCCGATGTCGATGCCGAGTTCTCCCATCGGGCCGGGTGCGCCGGCCTCGATCGCCCGGGCGACGGCCAGACCCGTCTCCAGCACCCGCTGCAAGACGCGGCGGCCGCGCCTGCCGAAGATGTGGCCCAGAACACGGGTGCACCGCACGGCCTTGCCGCCGGCGTCCAGGTTGGCCCGGAGCGAACCGGGCGGCGCCACGCGGGCGTAAGCCGCGGATACGGTCCACTCGCCGTCGCCCGATTTTTGCATCAAGAGGCGCAGGTCGAAGCGGCGTCCGCGGTACCTGGCGAAGGCGATACCTTGTTGCACGACATAGCGCCGTTTCCGCCGTTTGCGCTGCAGGCGCCGCCAGACGATGGCCGGACTGCGCAGGTTGCGCAGGTGGCGTACACGGGTGGAACCGTAATGGATGACGCGGTAGCGGCCCCGGGCCGACCGTTGAATGACGTAGATGCCCTTGCCCAGGCTGCCGCCCGCCGGTTTGACGTAAACCGTGCGGTAGCGACGGGCGAAGTCGAGGATGTCCGCGCGCGATGTGAGCAGTTTCGTCTCGGGAAGGAGCCGCTCCGTGTCGGACCCGCTCAAGGCTTTGTGGGTCTCCCATTTGTCCAAGAAGCCTGTGTTGAACATCTTGACGCCTTCTTGCTCAGTCAGCCGCTGCTTGACTTGGCGTGTGTGAGGGAGCAGATCGAGCCTGCGGGTTTGCACCCGGTCGTAGACGACGTCGGGCAAGGGAATGGGAACGCGGGACCACCCGGCCGGACCGACGCGCCAGGCGACGGCCCGCCGCCGTTCCCAGTCCACCCCGTGGGGCGGCAGGACGAAGGTGGGAACGCCCAGGCGGCGACCGGTGCGGACGAGCGCAGCGAAGTAGGGCGTTTGATTCATGAACTTCTGCGACCGAGAGCGTGTCGAACGGGCGAGGACGGTTACGATGGGACCGATTCTCAGGGCACCGTCCTCGGTGCGTTGCATGCGGAGGCGGATGGGCGCAGGCAACGGAAGCTCACGCAACAACTCCCACGACATGAGCGCCGTCCTGTGGGGCAGGCGGTCGCTCACCACGACTTGAACTCCATCCAACACCGACCGGCCGCACTGCAGGACCACGCGGTCACCGGCTTTCAGACCGAGGACACGGGCCCTTGCCCGGGGAAGGAGGACGTACCGTCCCTCTTCACGGGCGGGGCGCAAAAGGACCGTAGGCAACCCGACTCACCTTCCTGCGGTGGAGCGCCTAGTCGAACTTGGCCAGCCGCTTGGCGTACTCCACGGGATTGGCCGACGTGGCCGGCCACGTCTCGTCCGGCGAGGTAATCCGGAACGAGTGGCGGCCCGGACGGCTGTTCACTTCGATAAACCACAGATGGCCCGTGGGGTCGACCCCGAAGTCCAGGCCGATCTCTCCGAAGACGCCAAAGCGCGCCTCTACCCTTTCAATCACCTGGATGGCGAGCCGCTCGAGGTCTGCTTCGACCCGCGCTGCCAGTTCGGGACGGTGAGCAAAGATGCGTTGCAGCGCCCGGCGCAGCTCCAAGGCCTGGCCGCCGCCGTGCAGGTTGGAAATGATGCTCCGGGGCTTGCCGACGCGTACGACGGCGCCGGTTACGCCCCACTGGCCGTCGGCCCGGCGCTGGGCCAACACCCGGATGTCGCATAGCCGGCCGTCCAGCCGGGCCAAAGGGATCTCTTGTTGCACGAGGTACGGCCCGTCGACGAGGCGCCGCACGACTGCGGCGAGGCCCGCGCGACTGACAACGCGCGACCAGTTGCGGCCCCGGCGACCGACGGTGCGGCTCACCCGGTACCGGTTGGGACCCAGGCGCCGGATCCGCATGATGCCGATGCCCCAGCCTCCCCACAGAGGTTTCATATATACGCCCGGATAGCGGCGGGCGAAGCGGAGCACGCCCTGGATTCCGGTGTACCGTTCGGTCGCGGGCACATGTCGCCGCAGCTGCGGGTCGCCGAGCAGCAGGCGATACACCTGCCACTTCGTTCCGACTCCGGGGTTGAAGGGCACGCTGCCGCGCCGTGTGAGCTTGCGCAGTGTGCGGCGGAGCAGGGCGCGGTTTGCGTTGCCTGGCCAATACGAGCGGTTCCATACCACGTGCGGCAGTGGCATCGTGCGCCGCACCCAGCGTCGGCGCGCTTCGTCGTAGACGCGGGCCCGGACGGTGCGGCGGCGCAGGTCGATGTCGCCGGGGCCGAACGCGTAGACCGCGACGTGACGCCGCCTTCCTACCGCCATGTGCAGGCGAAAATCGCGGTTTTGCTCTCCGTAAGGCGGCAGGTGGGGTATCACGCGTGCGAGGATCCCGAAGAAAGGCCCCAGTTCGAGCGTCCCGTCCATGTTGCGTCGGATGTAAAGACGGGCCCGGGCGGGCAGCGCGAGGCGCCGCCCGAGGCTTGCACCTACGAGCACGCGGCCCGTCCCGCCGGGATCGAGGGCGACGGGTGCCGCGGCGCGCTTTCCTCCGACCCGCAGCACCACCGTCTGTCCCGGGGTAAGCACCAGCGCTTCCATAACATCGTGCGATAACGCGACTTTCTGCCGAGGCGTCGCCCGGGCCAGCAGTTCGATCGGGATGGCAGTCATGGCGCGCCCATCCTCCTTGCCACGGCTACTTGCATGCACGCTACTCAAACAGTGTATGAAGGCCGCCGCGCGAATGTGGCACCGGAGTACTATCACGTCGCCAGGACCCTTTGCTCATGATCCACATAGCTTAAACAAGTGAACTCTACCGCCGGCACGCGGTCCATCGGCCGCGCCGGTGCGTTGTCTGCGTGGGGGTGAAGGGTCTGTGGAGGAACATACCGACGGCCTGATCATTCGCCGGGCACGCTCGGACGAGGCTGAAGCCATATGGCGGCTCACGCGCCTCGCGTACGCACCTTACAGAGGGAAAATACGGCCTACTTTCGGAGCGTTGAAAGTGCGCCTTTCGACAGTTCGCCGGGAGATTCGTACCCGCAGCAGGATTTACGGCGTGGGTCTACTCAACGGGCGCATTGTCGCCACGATACGGTATCGCAAGCGTCCCCGTTATCTAGGGCTGTCTCGTTTGGCCGTGCACCCCGACTATCAGGCGCGCGGCATCGGCACGGCCATGCTCCGCTGGGCTGAAAGCGAGGCTTTGCGGTGCGGCGTGCGAGAACTGAGGGGGGACGTCCGGGCGGCGATGCCCCACCTTTTGGACTTCTACAGGCGTCTCGGCTACCGCCCCTTTGCCCGGCGTTCGAAGCGGGGTTATCCGGGGTATCTGATCGCCGTCAAGAAGAAACTGCGGGTAGGTGAGGACGACGCGGTCCCGCCCGGCTAGGGCGAAGGGACCGCACGCGCGCGGCGCCTTGCGGATCGTGCCGTCCGTACGGACGCCGTCCGCCTGCGTGCGCGCTTTTTGCGGACGAACCAGCGGGGCTTCAGATCGCTGCGGTCGGGCCAAACCTTCTGGGCGTCGACCCAGCGTTTTAGCGGGAGCAACGCCTCCTCGTAGCGCCGGTAAGTCGGCACTTCTTCAAGATGGCTCCACATCTCGTTGAACCGTCTATAGAACGGTTGCTTGTTCGCTACATAGAAAGCGTGCTGCATGTTGACGTCGTCCAGGAAATGTAGGGGCAGCCGGTGGTACTCCTGGGCGATCACCTTGGCCAGACACAGCACGGCACGGGCGATGCTCGGCGCGACGAGCCAGCTAGGCAGCGTGCGGTACTCAAAGCCGCCGTGGCGCTGGAAGCGGAAGTCGCCCAAGAAGCCATAGCGCAGGCGCCTGCGCCAGGACCGGGCGGGATTGTCGATTAGAAGGAGCGGCACGGCCAGGTAGACGTCGAGCGCGCGCAGCAAGTTGCTCGTCAGGGGGATGCCGCTAAAGTGGATGTGCCCGCCGATGGGAAAGCGCGCAAAGGGCAGACTGCCCGCCGTGAACTCGACCCGGCTCCCCGTTCTGGCCATCGCTTTGCGAATGGCCCGGCGGATATGCTGGAAAAGCTCCTCGGGTTCGCTCGCCGGTGAGGGCCTGAGCTCAGCCAAAGGCCGGCCGCGCAGGAAACGGGCGTACAAGCGGTCGTGGCCGACGCTTCCACGGTAGGGAAAGTACCGGTTGGCGGCCACGATGCGGCCGCTGCGCCGCCGGCGCAGGATGAACTCGGGATCAGCCCCTAATATGACGGAACGGCCCGTCGGATCGTCGCGGCGCTCCGCTATGAATTTCATGAGCGCCTTCGCGAACCGTTGGCTGAGCGTGCGGTTGAGAGCGGGGCCGGAGTGGACGCGTACAACGAGGAAGCGGCCGCTTGCACCGGGGACCATCTCCACGCACCCCGTGTGCAGCCCCAAGCTGTAAAGGACCCGCCGGGCGCGGATTACCAGTTTTTCCAAGAGGGTCCGGGAAGGTTTGATGAGGCGCCAGCGCTTCCCGACCCGGCGCGTGATTGCGTAGGACCGCATGTCGAAAAGGTAAATGCGGTAGCGGGCGACGATCCGCGGGTCCGATACGGCGCCGATGCGGTTGACCCGGGCGACGCGCACGACATGCTGGTGGTAGCGGCAGGCTTCCACCGCGTGGCGGGGATTGAGCACGGTGCGGGCTAAATCGCTCCCGTGCCAGGAGCCCCAGCGCACAAGCAGGTCGACGGGGGCATCGGGCGCTCGGTCCGAGAGGGTCACGTCGGGCAAACACTCTTGCAGCCGCTGTCGCGTCGAAGCGTGCTCGCACACAATATAGACGTTCATGTGTGAACATCCCTCATCGCTTTCTTCTTTTTCTGCGCCGTACTGTTCGCCTCTCGTAGCGACGGGTCACGACGCCGCCGTGCTCGTCCTCAAGGGGCACAACGGACTCGAGGGTCCGGACCGTCGCCGGAGACAAGCCCCAGAAGCGGGCTCCGGCGATCATATGGCCCAAGTACTCCGCGGTCGGTGCCGCCGGCGTTCCGGGCACGGCTTCGTAGGTAATCACCGACAACCGAGGGACGATGGGCTGCTCCCGGGGCGACGGACCGACGGCGAC
>JAAYLA010000033.1 GCA_012522135.1 Bacillota bacterium
CGACGTTGTTCCGCTTTGCCGCCTCGATCATGGCGTCGGCATCCGCTACGGAAATCGCCATGGGCTTTTCGGTCAGCACGTGCTTGCCCGCATTTGCAGCCGCGATGGTCATCTCGGCGTGCAGGTGGTGCGGGGTGCAGATTTGGATGGCATCGATGTCGTCGCGCTCGAGCATCTTCGTCCAGTCGGTGTAGGCATCGGCCTCGTACTTCTCGGCAAAGGCGCGGGCGCGATCTTCCTTGATATCCGCCACGGCGACGAGTTCCGTTTGCTCAGCTGCTTTCAACGCCTCGGCGTGGACTCTCGCCACGCGTCCGCACCCCACAAGACCCACACGAACCACTCGACTGCCAGCTTGCACCGTGAACACCTCCGAAGGCTCCCCTTCAGCGTGATGTAATCTGGTCACCTGGGGCTTTCCCGACGACCCGGTTATTTCTTCGAGGTCTGAACAAAGGGTCCTGCCACACTTGCGACATTTTACGCCGATTTCGCGACAGCCCAGGTAGAAGTATGGACGGATGCACCTTCGCCCGCCTATTGTTCCGTGTTTCACCGCCCCCTATGTTCCTGCCACTGCGCGCTTTCCGGTACGGGCATACTAACGCCATGATAACGCGCGGTGTGATCTACGGTGTCCTCGGTTGGCTCATCGAAATCCTTTGGACGGGAACGGGGAGCATTCTCCGCCGCGACCCCCGCCTGCGCGCCACGACGTACCTTTGGATGTTCCCGATATACGCCTTCGGTGGCCTGCTTTGCGAACGCCTGCACGGACTCATCCGGGGACAGCCGTGGGTGCTGCGCGGGCTCGTTTGGACCGTCGCGATCTTCACCATCGAGTACTGCACGGGCCGCCTGATCCGTGCCTGGGTCGGGCAAAGTCCGTGGAACTACGACGGAGCGCCCCTGGCAGTCGACGGGCTGATTCGCCTCGACTACGCGCCCGCCTGGTTTCTGCTGGGCCTCGGCTTCGAACGGGTGCACGATGCGCTCCGAACCGTCCTGCCGGTCGTGCCGCCGTAAGGAGCAGGCAGCCCCTCCGTGCTTTTCTTTCGCACCCGTGCCGGTACGTGTCAATCCGCGTACGCCGCCAAAGCCATGAAGGTAAGGAAGGCACGAAACGCTTCCAGGCCGTCTTCCGCCGTGTACCGTACCGTCAAGGGCCCGACGCGTTCGGCCTTCGGCATCATGGCAGCCGAGTCGGCCAGCTGCGTTGCGTTGAGGTCGACTTCCAGGGCGATGGGGGGCTGCGGGCGGAAGGGCGGGATCTCGCGCACTTTCCGTAAGGCCCGCGCCGCGCCTTCCCGAATCGCCTCCAGCGCGGCGGCCCGGGGCAGGTTTTCGGCGGCGTACTTGGTCAAGGCTCGCTTCACGACCACGGTTTCTACGGGACCCGGCAGCCCCTCCCGGACTTCCTTCGCCAAGCAGTCGTCGCCCGTCACCATCACCACGGGGACACCGAAGGCACCGGCAATCATCGCGTTCAGACCCCACTCGCCCACTTCCTGTCCGTTGAGCCGCACGCCGATGACGCGGGAGCTCCACGTGTGGGCCAGCACGCCGGGTCCGCCGCCCCGCGCGTGGTAGCCGATGAACAAGGCCGCCGCGAAGGTGTCGTCGAGGCCCGCCATCATACCGTAATCCTTCAGGCCTCCGCTCACCAAAGTGGCCCGCGGATCGAGCTCATGGGGCAGGAGGTTGCGCATGCCGTTGTGGGAATCGTTGACCAGAACGTGGCGCGCACCACCGTCAAACGCACCGGCGATCGCAGCGTTCGCTTCCTCGATCATCCAGCCCCGAGCGTGCATGTAGTCGGATTTGCCGGGCGTCACCTGATCCCAGCTCACGACGCCGGCCACACCCTCCATGTCGACGGAAACATATACTCTCATCGCGACACCCCGACTCTTGTGCATAGATGTAGGCCCTTCGATCAGTGGGAATATTGGCAGCGGACGTCGCGATTCCTGTCATCGAGGCGGGAAACGGCGATTCGACGCTTGACCCGCCCCAATGCAAGGGATAAGATTTTTTTGGTTCTTGGGTTTTTGTGGAAGCAAGAGTGACGGAGGGAGTGCGCGTTGTCACAAACTCTTCTGAGCGTCGAAGGGGTGGTGAAGGAGTTCGGGCGGAAAAGGGCCGTCGACTCCGTTTCATTCGCAGTGCGGCGCGGCGAGATCTTAGGCTTCTTGGGGCCGAACGGCGCGGGAAAGACGACCACCATCCGCATGATCATGGGCATCACCGCTCCCGATCAAGGCCGCATTACTTATCATGTCGACGGCCGGCAGGAAAACCGCGTGCCGAAGGAGCGGGTCGGTTACCTGCCGGAGGAGCGGGGGCTGTATAAAGAGGCCAGGGTGATGGACGTCCTGCTCTTTCTCGCCGGGCTGAAGGGTATGGACAAGAAGACGGCCCGGGCCCGCTCCATGGAGTGGCTCGAGCGCTTCGGATTGAAAGAATACGCCTTCGCAAAAGTGCAACAGCTTTCCAAGGGCATGGCCCAGAAGGTGCAGTTCATCGCCTCCGTCATCCACGATCCCGACCTCGTGGTGCTCGATGAACCGTTCTCCGGCCTTGACCCCGTCAACCAGGATCTGTTCAAGGCCGAAATCCGCAGGCTCGCCGCGTCGGGCAGTGCCGTGCTGTTGTCGAGCCATCAGATGAACCTGGTCGAAGAACTGTGCCACAGCATCTTCCTTATCCATCACGGCAAGCGGGTGTTGTACGGCTCCCTCTATGACATCAAAGCGGAGTACGGCGCCCACCGCGTGCGGATGCTGATCACGAGAAACGGGTGGACGCCGCCGCCGTCGCCGTTGGTGGAGGCCGACGAGCGAGACGGCGCCTGGTACACGTGCCTCTTGCGTCCGGGTGTCGCGCCCGTGGATTATCTGCGGTCCCTTCCCGACGATGCACCCATTGAGGAACTTAGCCTCTCGCGCATTTCCCTTCACGACATCTTCGTCCGCACGGCCCAGGGAGGTGTACCCGGATGAAAGGCTTATCGCACGTGTTTACCTGGGAAGTGACCCGGCACCTGAGGAACAAGCAATTTTTGATCGGCCTTCTTCTGACGCCCCTAATCTTCGTGGCGTTCGGCGCGATTCCGACCTTGCTCGCGTACTTCGACCGGCCGCAACAGTACGAGTACCTGGTCGTCGACGAGTTGGGTGTCCTCGATGACCTGCGAGCGAAGCTAGAGGGCAGCCGCGTTGCTTTGACCCCGCATTCAATGGATCCGGACGCGCTGCGGGAGAAGGTCCTCGCAGACAACGTCAACGGGTACTTCGTCCTGGACCGTACCTTTGTTGAGCAAGGCGTCTTGCCGATTTACGTGGCCAAACTGCAGATGCGGCCCGACGCGCTGGACAATGCATTGACCGATTTGCTGCAGGAAATACGCCTGGCAGAGCGTTCCCTAGACAGTGAAGTGCTTGCCTACGTCACGGCGCGGCCGGCCTTTATCCCGACGACGTTGGACGTGAAGGGCGAGAACACGATAGGCAACTTGCCGATGGCTATAGGGTTCAGCGTGCTCCTCTTCTTCTTGATCCTGGGCTCGGGTTCGATGCTGTTCATGAGCGCCTTGCAGGAAAAACGGGACCGGATGAGCGAGGTCGTCCTCTCGTCCATCGGTCCGGACGCGTTGTTTGCGGGGAAAATCGCGGGCCACTTTTTCCTGGGGATCGTCCAGGTGGTCGTATGGCTGGCGATCGGTCTGCCCGTGGCCTATTTCTTGCTCGACATTCCTCTGGGGGATTACATCACGCCGTCGCTCATTCCCGCGTACGCGGTGTTCACGTTGCTCGGGTACTTGCTCTTTGCGGCGATCTTCGTCGGCATGGGAGGAACGATGGACAGCATGGAGACGGCGTCGAATCTGCAGGGGATGGTCTTCATGCTGCCGGCGTTGCCCTTTTTCGTCATCGGTCCCATCATCGGCAACCCCGACGGCGCCATCGCTCGCTTCGCAACGCTTTTTCCCCTCACCAGTCCCGTCGTCACCATTCTGCGCTCCGGCTTCACGGTGCTGCGGACGTGGGAGTGGGCGGTAGCCGCCGTGCTGCTGCTTCTCACTACGGCGGTCATTATCAAGATGGCGGCGAAGATCTTCCGCGTCGGCATGTTGATGTACGGCAAGAATCCCGACCTCAGAGAGCTCATACGCTGGTTGCGGCACGCCTAAAGACCCGGCGTGCACCCAGGGACGGGCGGCGGAGAAACGGGGGACCCCTCCACGAGCGAGGGGTCCCTTTAAATGCAAGGGACTGCCCTTTTCGGACAGCCCCATGTTCAACGCCGCTCGTGGGTAGGCTTGCTCTCCTTAGAATACCGGGACGACCGCGCCCTGGTACTTTTCCAGGATGAACTCCCGCACCTCGGGCCGGGTGAGCACTTCGGCCAGTTTCTTCAGTTCGGGCCGGTCCACCTCGCCGGCTCGGACGGCCACTACGTTTGCATAGGGCGACTCGGAGCCTTCGATGAGCAGCGATTCGGTCAAAGGATCGAGCCCGGCCTCGAGCGCATAGTTCGTGTTGATTACCGCCGCGTGGACGTCCTGCAATGCACGGGGCAGCATGGGCGCTTCCAGGGGAACGAAGCGCAGCCGCTTTGGATTGTCCACGATGTCGAATTCGGTCGCTTCGAGCCCGACGCCGCTGCGCAGCCGGATGATTTCCGCCTCATGCAGCAGGAGCAGTGCCCGCCCGCCGTTGGTCGGGTCGTTCGGGATGGCGATCTGCGCACCGTTCGGAAGGTCGTTCACGTCGGTAAACCGGGAGCTGTAAAGGCCCATCGGCTCCACGTGCACGCGCACCAGGACCTCAAGATTGAGCCTGTGGTCAGCAGAGAAAGTCTCCAAGTACGGCACGTGCTGGAAAAAGTTGGCGTCCAAGCTGCCGTCGGCGAGCCGCAAGTTCGGCTGGACGTAGTCGGTAAACTCGACGATTTCCAGCGTGATGCCTTCTTGGGCCAACAGGGGCTTGACGAACTCGAGGATTTCCGCGTGGGGCACCGGTGTCGCGCCGACCTTGATCACGGTCTGGGCGCCGGCCGCGCCGGTGCAGAGGGCAAGGATGATGAACAGAACGACTCCCGCAAATACTTTACGCATATGTGTAACCGCCTTTCTTTTCAGGTTTCGCTTTGTACTCGGGTCGGACGGAGGTTCTCCGTACGCCCGTAGCTCCCACGAGCTGTTGCCTTGCGGCCTGGCCTACGACGTGTGGCGATGGTCGAGGCGCCGGGCGATCCAGCTGCCTACGCTCTGAAACAGCTGCACGAGGATCACCAGGATGACCACGGTGTACAGCATGATGTCGCCTTGGAACCGTTGGTAGCCGTAAACGATGGCCAGGTTGCCCAGGCCGCCACCGCCTACCGTGCCGGCCATGGCCGAATAGCTGACCAGGCTGACTGTCGTGATCGTGACCGCTAACACGAGAGCCGGCAAGCTTTCGGGCAGCAGCACCTTGTAAATGACCTGCCACGGCGTCGCCCCCATGCTGAGGGCCGCCTCGATGACGCCGCGGTCCACCTCCAGCAAAGCGCTTTCCACCAGGCGTGCCACGTACGGTATGGCGCCGACCGTGAGGGGCACGATGGCGGCCGTGGTGCCGATCGAGGTGCCCGCGATCCACCGCGTGAACGGGATGATCGCTACCATGAGAATGATGAACGGGATGCTGCGCCCGATGTTCACCACCGTACTCGCGATGCTGTTGATGACGGCGTTGGGCATGATGTGGTCGCGCCGCGTTACGACGACCAGCACCCCCAGGGGCACGCCCAGCAAATTGCCGAAGAGCGACGACGCGAAGACCATGTACAGGGTCTCTAAGGTGGCGGGCCAGATCCTCATGGTCATCTGATTCCAGAACACGATGAACGCTTCGTTCTCAAGCAGTGGCAATGGCCGTGGCCTCCTTCAAGAGACGCCGGGTCATCGTGGCCTGGGGATTGGCGAACACCTCGTCCACCGGACCGACCTCGACCACGTGGCCTTGATCCAACACCGCGACGCGATGGCACGTGGAGCGCACTACGTGCATCTGGTGGGTCACCATCACGATCGTCAGCCCAAGGCTTCGGTTGATGCTCCTCAGCAGATTCAGGATGGAGACGGTGGTCTCCGGGTCAAGGGCCGACGTCGCTTCGTCGCAGAGCAGGATGCGGGGCTCGGTGGCCAGCGCCCGTGCGATGCCGACGCGCTGCTTTTCGCCGCCGCTCAGTTCGGCCGGATAGCGGTCGGCCTTGTGCGAGAGGCCGACGAATTCCAACAGCTCCGCGACTCGCCTTGCCCGTTCTTTCTTCGGCTTTCCGACGATCTCCATGGGGAAGGAGATGTTTCCCGCGGCCGTCCGGTTGGCCAGGAGGTTGAAGTGTTGAAAGATCATGCCGATGCTCCGGCGCACGCTGCGCAGCCTCCGGCCCGAGAAGCCGGTTACGTCGATTCCGTCTATCAAGACGGTCCCTTGTTCCGGCCGCTCAAGCAGGTTGATGCAGCGGATGAGGGTGCTCTTGCCGGCGCCGCTCAGCCCGATGATGCCGAAAATCTCGCCCGGCATCACGTCGAGGCTGACGCCCTTGAGCGCCTGCACTTGATTGGGACCCTTGCCGTATGTTTTGTGGACGTCGCGCAGACTCAAAATGGGTTGCACCGGCACGTCGATCACCCCACTGCCCGTTGACGCCGGCCTCAAGACGATTTGTCGCTTTACCACGAGCTACTTCACCACAACTTGCCCCGGGGCGAACTGACTTAGGTAAGACGGGTAGTGCATGTAGCAAAAAAGCCTCTTCACATACGAGAAGAGGCATTCAGCGTCGTATCCTCCTCTCATCTCTCCGCGACGCGCGAGGCGTCCGGCAGGATTTAGCACCTGGCTTTCCCTGCGGAAAGCTGGTTGCCGGGTTTCATCGGGCCAGTCCCTCCACCACTCTCGATAAGAGATCTCTCTGTGTGGCACGGAGCCGGGCTCCGTGCGTTTTTTCGTTGCAACGTTGAAGTAATTATATGGCGGCCTACGCCTCCTGTCAACAGTACAGATGTCACGTCGGAGAGTTCCCCGCCCGGCGCCTCCGCGGACCGGCCGGGGCGGGATGAAAAGACCGTGGGTATGAGTAAAGTTTACTGGGGACGCGACGCCTGATTCGAGTCCCGGTCCAGGGACTGACATGGATTGGGTGGGGAGAACAGAAGGGGCGCTTTACTCAGCGCGGGCCCTGTTGCCGCGCGAAGAG
>JAAYLA010000034.1 GCA_012522135.1 Bacillota bacterium
ATGGGCAATAATGCAGAAGTTACGCACGTGAGACTGCTGCATGTAACGATCTCTCGTCCCTCTCAACAGAGTTCAATAGTTGATTATAGCATATCCTCGACTGGATAGCGCCGGGCGGGTGAAGGAGACGCTGCTGACTGGCAGAAGTACTGTTTGGATCGGTACCCGCCACGGCGCGGCAAGGGGATGCAGGTCAGCGTACAGGAGGTTTCGGCTTGTCCCATTCACGCCGCATGGCAAGGACGGCCGGTCTGGTCATGCTCCTTATCTTGGCCAGCCGGCTTCTCGGGCTCGTCCGAGAAATCGTGATCGCCAAGATCTTCGGGATGACGTGGGAGACCGACGTCTTCCGCAACGCGTTCAACTTGCCCGACCTGATGTACTTTCTCCTCGTCGGCGGGGGCCTCAATGCCGCGTTCATCCCGGTGTTCACGAGCCACCTGGCCAAAGGCGAAGAGGACGAAGCCTGGCGGGTGGCCAGCACCTTTTTTTCAGTCACGACCGTTGCCCTCGTCGCCATGGCGACCTTAGGGGCTTTGCTCACACCGTACCTCGCGCCTTTGGTCGGATACGGCTTCGCCGGTCCGGCGCGGGACCTTCTTATCGACCTCATGCGTATTCTTTTCGGAGCGGTCTTTTTCACCGCCCTAGCCGGTCTCGGCATGGGCGTGCACAAATCGTACAAGAGCTTTACCGCGCCGATGGTAGGTCCCATTCTGTACAACGGCGCTATCATCGCCGGTGCCTTCACTCTGGCCCGTTACATCGGCATCTACTCGATGGCGGTCGGCACAGTCGTCGGCGCCGTGCTCAACTTCGCCGCCCAGCTGCCTTTTTTTGTCCGCAAAGCAGCCGGCCGGTTCCGGCCCCGGTTCGACCTGGGGCATCCGAGCCTCATCCGCATCTTTCAGCTCATGGGTCCCTCGGTCGTGGCGTTGTCCATCTTCCAAATCAGCTTCACCATCTCCGCCAATCTGGCCTCCGCGTTGGCCGAGGGCAGCGCGAGCGCCCTACGCATCGGGCAACAGCTCGTACAGCTTCCCTTGGGAATTTTCGCCATGGGAATGGGCACCGTCCTGCTTCCCACGCTGTCGGAGCTCGCGGCCCAGCGCGACCTCGATGCGTTCAGGGAAACTTTCTCGACGGGGCTCCGGGCGGTGCTGTTCATCACGATCCCGGCCGCGTTCGGCCTTGCCGTACTGTCCGTGCCCATCGTGCGGCTGCTGTTCGAATCCGGTGAATTTACGGCAGCCGACACGCAAATGGCCGCCGTCGCCGTCCGTTGTTACGCCGTCGGTCTCGGTGCGCAGGCGGCCGGGCAAATCTTGGTGCAGGTTTTCTCCGCCCTGCAGGACACGAAAGCACTCGTGCGCGTCAGCCTGCTCTCCATCGTCACGAACACCGCCCTGTCCCTGCTTCTCCTCTACGTGACGCCCTGGGGCCACGGGGCGCTCGCTTTGGCCTGGTCCGTCACCGTAATCCTCAACGCGGTCCATTACCTGCGCCGGCTGCGCCGGCACATCGGCAACATCCGCTTCGTGCCCCTGCTGCGGAGCATCGTGCAAGCCAGCTTCGCGTCGCTGGTCATGGCCGTCGGTGCCGGCGGCGCCGCTCACGCCGTCGGCATGCGGGTCGACCTAGGAACGCCGGCCGGCCGCCTTCTCCAGGTGAGTGCGGGCGTCGTCGTCGGCGTCGTCCTGTACGGCATTACGGCCCTGGCCCTGCGCATGCCGGAATTGCGTTTTGCGCTCTCAGCCTTCCGCCGCAGGGCAGCCCGGCAGCCATCTAGTTCGGAGTGATCACGGCGGGCACCAGATCCGCGGGTCCGTCCAAAGCGCGCCCTCCGTGCAGTTCCTCGTACAGCACTTCGGCCAGCACCGCGGCCAAAAGCTCCGCGCTGCGCAAGGCATAGGCTTCGTGGTCGTAGTAGTTGCCGATCTCCACGAGAAGCGCACGGGGATGCAGGTCCTGATTGTAAACGCCGTTTAAGTAAATGATGCGACGGAAAAGGCCGGGCTGCCGCAAATTCATGATCTCCGCCACCCTTCGGGCGAACGCGTCGTTTTCTTGCCAGCGCGGATGCCGGCTCGTATTGGCCGGACGACCCACGACGAGAGCAACTTGGGCCGCCTCGTCCTCTCCGACCGCGGCCACCATCGAAAGGTCCACAGCGCCGTCCCGGTGAACGTCCACGATGATTTTCAGCGACGGATATTGGCGCAGCAGGGACTCGACGGTCTTGCGCGACTCCACGTAGGCACAGCTGTGGCAAGGTGTATCGTGGAGAGTCGTGTCGTGAATTACGGGGATGCCGTACCGTTCACGCAGCGTCGCCGCGAGCCGCTCTCCTACCCGCACGATGCCGGTGTCGACCGTGCCGAAGCGGTGATACTCATGGGCGTCGGCCGGCGCGAAGTCGTCCCGGCGGTACATTTCGGAGGTATGGGTGTGGAAAACGGCGATGAGCGGCCCATCGCCCCAGGCCGCGTCGCGTAGCCACTCGTCCCGGTCGAGCAGGTCGTCAGGTAAGGGAGGGGGAACCGTACCGGGCGGTCCGTCCCTGTCCGGAGGAGCCGGGATCTGTAGACTCGGCTCCCTTCCCCGGGGAACCGAAGGCGACGGAACCACGGGAGAGGTCACTCCTGCTGCGCTCTGCGTCGAAGCCGTGTCTACCGTGGCATCCGTTCGGCTGCGCACGTAGACCGCGTACCCTACGAGCTCAGCCTCGAATACGCTCGCCGGATGTCCGGGGTCGTAGCCGATAAGCCGGTAAAGCCCCGCGCGGAGGGCGGCGCGCGCGGTCTCGTAAAGGCTTCGCCTATCTCCCGCCGGGCCCGGCCGCGGCAGGCTGTTCACCACCAACTGGTACGCGTGTTCGGCAGCGGGTTGAAATGGGCGTGCGAGGACGGGCAGGGCGCGGCCTACGCCGTCCTCGACTGCGCTGCCGAGCTGCTTCCACCCGGACGCAAGAGGTTGCGGGAGGACATCGCGCCAGCTGACGACGGCGAAGACCACGGCGATCGTCAAGGACAGCCAAAGCAGGCGCAGAGAAAAGCCGGCGATGCGTGCCGGACCTCCCCTTCCGTGGCGAGCCCAATGCAAGCGGGCAGCGCGCCGAAGGCGAAATAGGGTGTGTCGCATCGCGTGTCCGCCCCTTCCCCCACACCTTATGGCAGCACCCCGCGTGTTATGTGGTATACGCGCCGCCCTTTCTCCATACCGTGAGAGATGAGAAAAGCACCCAGGGTGCGTAGAAAGCGAGGCAGCCCCGATGCGCCAGACGGTTTGTGCCTTGGTGCTTTGCATCAGCATGGTCGCGGCTTGCAACCTAAGCGCCGCGATCGATCCCTTGCAGCTGCCCGTGCCCCTCGCGGCGTGCGACGTGGAGCGGGTCCTCACACTCACCTCCCCGTTCGTTCAGGGTCCTGACGTGATCGAACTGCAGGAGAGCCTCCGGGCCCTCGGCCTCTACGACGGTGCCATCGACGGAGTCTACGGCCCTCGAACCCAGGAAGCCGTACAAGAATTTCAGCGGCTCGTCCGCCTGCCTCCCGACGGAGTCGTCGACGCCGAGGTATGGGCTTTGCTGTTGACGGCAGAGGAGCCTTCTCTACTCGAAACAGCACGCACCCCGAAACCAGAAGGCGACATTCACATCGAAGTCGACACGCGGACGCTCCGCCTTACAGTCTATGTGGACGGTAAACCTTACAAGAGCTATCCCGTTGCGGTAGGCCGGCCCACCCGGTTTACCCTCAGTCCGGTAGGAGAATGGAAAATTGTGCACAAAGGCGTCAACTGGGGCGGGGGTTTCGGCACGCGTTGGCTCGGCCTGAACGTCCCCTGGGGGATTTACGGCATTCACGGAACGAACAAACCTAGTTCCATCGGCACGCGGGCGAGCGCCGGCTGCATCCGCATGCAAAACCGCGACGTCGAGGAGCTGTTTGAGTGGGTGTCCATCGGTACGCCGGTCCGCATCCTAGGTGATCCCCCCTCCCACCTGGAGTTTTCACGGCACTTGCGCGCGCCGCTTTCGGGCAGTGACGTCGTCTTCGTCCAGCTGCAACTCCACCACTTGGGCTTCGACCCGCAAGGCGCCGACGGCCGGTTCGGGGAAAACACCGCGCGAGCCGTACGGGAGCTGCAGGAAGCCTTCGGGCTGCCGGTGGACGGAACGGTCTACGACGATGTCTACTATATTTTGGGCCTGCGCTAGGGCGGCCTAGGGAGGATGCCGATGAGCTTCCGAAGGAGAGCGTCGGTCTGGATCGGCCTACTTCTCGTGGTCGCGGCACTCTTTGGCGGGGGTCGGTATTACTATCTGTGGCAAAAGAGACTGCTGCGAGTCGGCGACGTCGCCATCGATCCCCTGCGCGCCATCGAGCCAACCAAAGCGTACGACGTGCTCGTCTGGGAGTATGACTTGTACATTCCCGGTGTCAACCCAGAATTGCGCCGTGCTGCACTCGAAGCTGCCGCGGCCGAATTGCAAGAGCTGCATCCAAATATAAGGATCCGGTTTGAGTGGTTCGAGGGCTCTCCATCGGCCGAGCGCCTGCTCGAGGCCCTCGAAGCCGGTGTAGGCCCCGACATTGCCGCCCTCGCGGGAGGTGCCGTGCTCGTCGACACCGCCTACCAGGTGCCGGTCACTCCCTATATGCAGGCTGCCACTCGCGAAGACCTGCTGCCGGCGGTAGCCGCAGCGGTGGGCTCCGGCGAGCACCTGTGGGTGTGGCCGCGGTGGATCGACATGACGGTGTGGGTCGGAAGGGCCGCGTCCGTGCGTGAACTGGCGGACCGGCCGGCCCTCGGGGTCGACGAGCTCCTGCAGTTAAGGCAGACGTGGCATGCCCCGGGGAGCAGCGGCTCACCGGTTGTCTACCAAGTCTACGATCCCGCGCTATTTCTGGCGGTCGCGGTAGGCATCACCGGCCGTTCGTTGCTCACTTCCGACGGAGCACTCGCCTGGAGCCGCGATGAGATCGCGCGCGCCGCGGGCGTGCTTTCCGGAATGGCCTCAGAAGGTCTTCTTTCACGAGACGCCGACGAGATCTCCCGCACCCGGCTACGCCGTTTCTATGAAGGAGAGGCTCATCTCATGGGCCCCGTGAACCGAACGCTCTTGCACCACGTACTTTCCTTCTTCGGCGATCTGACCCATGACGCGGAAAGGATCGCACCGCCCGAGGGAATGGCTGAAGTGGCTATCCTGTCCGCTCCGCTGCCGGACGGCCGTCTTCTCGGTCAGTACGGCACCGTCGCCTCGTACGCCGTTTTCCGACGCACCGACCATGCCGGCGACGACCATACCCAGGCCGTGATGCAAGTGGCTCAACATCTCAGCCGCCGGATGGGTTACTGGGAAGCAGCAAACCTGCTCGCGGTTCCTCCCTACGCCTCGTCCTTGACGTCCTGGTCGCGTGACGCGGGCTTGATCCAGGAGCAGGCGGAAGCCTTGATCGTCTTGGCCGAAAGGCTGGCCGCACCGCCCGTCGACGCTTATTGGTCCTTGATCGAGCAGCGGGCGGCAGAGGAAGTCATCGTGCCGCTCCTGCCGGACCTGATTCGTGGGGAGATCACGGCCGAGCGTTTTGCCGAAGAAGTCGTCCGGGGTGTGCAAAGTTTTCTGGCCACGCGCACCGCTCCCGCCTCAACCTTGTAAGTACAGGAGAATGTCGTCGAGCTCGAGCGAGGGATGGAGTGCAGCGTTGAGCGCCCCTGCGATGCACGTCGCCACGTCTTCGATCAACGCGTCGACTTCCTTTGGCGTGACGATCATTTGTGCAAACTCGGGTCCGAGGAGCTGGCGGATCATGTAACGCTTCTGGGCGCTGTCCAAAGGCAGCCCGAAAGGATCCGTGCCGCCCCGTTGGACCTCCCCTTTGGCTATGGCCCGCACCCTCTCGTCCCGTATGTTGATGCGTGCCGGATCGAGGCGCACCGGTCCTCCGACCCGATCGAAGCCGTCGGCGGGCGGATTCTCATGGGCCGCGGAGCCGGTCAAACTGCGAGTGATCCAATCTAAGGCGTCACCAACGATCGTCATGGCGTGAATGACCGTGGGCACGCCGACGGCAAGCACGGGAACGCCGAGGGTTTCTCGGGAAAGACCTTTGCGTACGTTGCCGACGCCCGCACCGGGTCGAATGCCCGTGTCGGCCAGCTGAACCGTAGTGCACAAGCGGTCCGAGCTCCGTGCAGCCAAAGCGTCGATACAGATGACAAGCTTGGGCTCGATGCGGTCGACCACGCCCCGTACGATCTCCATGGTCTCGATGCCGGTCAGCCCGAGCACGCCCGGAGCCATCGCAGCCACCGGCCGCAAACCGCCGCGCAGCTCGGGTGGCGCCATTTCGTAGAGGTGACGCGTAACGAGCAATTCCGACACGGCCCGCGGGCCAAGCGCGTCGGGGGTGGCGTTCCAGTTCCCCAGGCCGACCACGAGGCACGCTCCGTCCTGCGGGATTTCCAGGGCCTGCAGAAAGTGCTGAATTTCGCGGGCTATCTGCTGTGCGAGCTCCTCTTGGGCCTCGCGGTTCCGGTCTTTGAAAGCCTGCGACTCGATGGTGACGTAATTTCCTTGGGCCTTGCCCATCATTTCCGCGGCAGCCGGTGTCTTAATCGCGACGCGGCTGATCTTGGCTACCGGCGTCGTCTCGGTATCGACCCAAACTCCGGCGATCTCGGGCTCTCCGCGCCGCTCGACGGCTAGCTCGTGCGCTTCAATCGCCAGATCGGTGTACACGTCGTCGAAAAGCTGTGCGTCCTTTCCGTGCCTATCCGACATGCATGCCCTCCTCCGCTCCGGCGAGCAGCAGTTCCTCCAGCTCGGTCCAAGGGAACCCGGCCGCCAATGCGACGCGTCCTTTCCCGTCGTCTAAGAGAACAAGCGCCACGGGGCGGGCCGTAACGTGCAGCAACCCAGCATGGCCGCCGGCCGGCGCAAGACAGAATCCGCGGCATTCCACCGCCACCAGCACCCTTTGCGAACCGACGTACAACGGCGGCTCGTGACAGAGAACAAGAGTCGACTGCACCCCATCACCTCCGCCGGCCGGCTAGCAAAGTAGGTATAACTTGACCTTTCCGTCGGTCAATTATGCTGGTCAGCTGAGCAGTTGAGTGTCGCAAGCTACCCTCCCTGGGTACTGCCAGCGCTGCGTACGACAACGACGTATCCGAGAGCCTCCGGACTACATCGCGCCTGTTGAATTCCAGCTATGGGCATGCTACAATACTGAAGGTTATTCGGTCCAGACGTGTTCTGCTGCCGTGGAGGGATGCTGCTTTCCACGGCCCCCTAGCGATGTACACGTTGTGCTACACTGTTGTGATTAGGGGGTGAGTTCAGGTAATGGCCAATTCCCGTTCCGCCGAGAAGAGGATTCGTATCAACGAGCGCAATCGAGCCTACAACCGCTCGATGCTGTCGCGCAGCAAGACTATGGTGAAGAAGTTCCTCGCCGCCTGCGAAGCGGCTGACCTCGAGGAAGCCCGCGCCAGGTACAACGAAGCTGCGTCCGTGCTCGACCGCGCTGCGAACAAGGGCGTCATCCATCCGAACAAGGCTGCCCGCAAGAAAGCTCGGATGGCCCGCCGCCTCGCGCAGTTGGCAAAGGCACAGTGAGAAGGTTACATTTGATGTAAAAGGCGCCCGTCAGCCGAAACGGGCGTTTTTTTACGC
>JAAYLA010000253.1 GCA_012522135.1 Bacillota bacterium
GTACCGAAGAGGCCGACCGACTCGCCGTAACGCTGCAAGACGAGAAGGGCCAGGGTACCCACGACGACCCCGTTCATGATGAAACCGAAGATAAAGCCCAGGAAATGCAAGATGTAAACGCGGCCCGGTCGCGTCTGCGGTTGGGCCAGCGGTCGCGTCTGCTGCGCCGGGTCAGGCGCGTGCACCGGCTGCGCCGGGCCCGCATCCGCAGCTTGCCCGCCGTGTGCCGCGTCGCGCCCTTCGCTGCGAGAGGGAACCTCCGCACGAAGAGCGTTTCCCGTCCGTCTGCGTCCGTTTTGCACCGCAGTCCGCACGTCGCCGAGCGATACGGCAGCTCCGGCCAGCGCCAACACGCCCATGCCGAAGACGACGGGGCGGAATCCCACGAGGTCGGTCAAGTACGCTCCCAACGTGACCGCGCCGATGGTACCGATGCGGGAAATCGATTTGATGCGCCCCATCCACTGGCCCCGGGTGCGCTCGTCGGAGTGCTCCAGGACCGACAGGTACATGCCCAGGTTGAGGAAGGACCAGCACGTGCCCCAAGCCAGGCGGGCGAGCAGAAAGAAGGCGAAACCGATGGGCAGGCCGTAGGCGAACGTAGTGAAGGCCGAGGCAACCATGGCGAGAAAATAGGGCCATTCCCGTCCGTACCGGTGGTAAACGGCGCCGGCCAGCGAATTGGTGATCAGGCGGACGAACCGGTTCGCACTGAGCAGCAGCCCTACCGAGACCAGGGGAATGCCCAAGGCCGGTGCCTCAGCCGCCAGCACCGCATACAAGAGGGAATCGCCCATCAGTGCAAGCGAGGCGGCCACGGACACCGACACGGGCGAGCCTCCGGTTCGGACCTTAGGGACCGGTCGAGCGGACTGTGCGCCCTGGTGCTGCGACGGCTGCTGCAACGGGTGCATGGCGTCTCCTCCTGGCGGGAATGTGCGGGGCGTGGACGTGGCCGGCCCCCGTAACAGGATACTTGCGGAACCGTGCGCAATCCAATACAGGTTCCGAAGAAAGTATAATGGATCATTTATGAAAAAGCCATCCGAGGACAGGTGTCGCGGCGGGATGAGCCGACCGGATTTTCGCACGAGGATCATCTCGCTCGTGCCGTCCTTTCCGGTTGTTGCCCCGCCTGGACGTGCTATACTCTAGGTAGCAGACAACCTACATTCCCATGAAAGCGGGTGAGTGCAGTTGCGCAGTAGTCATCCTACGTACCATCGTCGTCCGGAACATTTCGTCGTGGTTGCGCTGCTGGTACTTTGCCTTCTCGCCGTGCCCGGTGGAGCGGTGGGAGCCCGGGATACCGTTGCCGCGGCGCAGCCGATCACGGTCACGGCCACGGTGCATGTAGAAGATATCAGCGGCCGGGAGGAAATCTGGCTCACGGGAATCAGCGCCGATCCCGACGTTGCCGATCTGGCCGAAGACCACGTTCTGGCCCTTCTTTGGCGGCTCGACTTCTCGGGCTGGTTCCCCACTTGGCAGCTGGAACTTTCGAGCGCGGTCGGCCTGCTTCCGTCCGAGCTGCCCGTGCGCGAAGCGGGAGCCTTCCCGTCGGTAGTGCTCGCTCGTGTGCAGCCGGTCGCCGGTCACACGTATGAAGTCACCTTGAGCTACTCGCCCGCGCTGGGTGCCTTTTCTTACCGGATCTTCGACCTGACGAACGACAGACTGCTGCAGAGCGGCGGCTACTCCGTGCCCGGGTACGACGAGCCGCTGTATGCCGTCGCAGGGGAAGCCACACCGCAGTACCTTCCCGTCGCCACCACGTGGCAGATGGGCATGGAGGCGGACCGGGCCTTCCTCGCGCTGCAGCACTTCGACACCCGGGAAGATGCGGCCGCCGTCCGTGTGCAGGTCCCCGTGGCCGCGCCCGGTGAGTATCGCCTTTATCGCGTCGCCGACGGCGCCGACGGCGACGACGTGCTGGTCGCCTCGTTCGCACCGGAAGCCGGCGAACATCGCTTCCCCATCGACCTGTCCGAATTTCCCTACGGCTCGTCCACGCTGCGACTCGACTACGTCCTGGACGGCGAGACGCTCCTGAGCGAGCTCCGGAAGATCGTCGTCGGGCGGGTGAACTTCAGCCTGCAGCCCCTCGCTCCCGACCGGGAAGCCCGGGTCGTGGAAAGCCAGTTCACGATCCAGACCGAGGCGCCCGTCGACGTGGAAGTGCTGGTCGACGTCCACGCTACCTTGTTCGAGCTGGTGTGGGATAGCGAGACGAGGAACTTCGTCGAAGTGCCGTACATGCAAGGCGTGGCGGCCGAGGACGTCGTGTTGGATCTGTCGTCGGGCAGCGCCACGTTGCCGGTGTCGGTTCCGATGCCCGATCACCACGCCAACTGGAAGCTCGTGTTGACCGCCGAAGTGGAACCCGACATGGCGGTCACCTTGGCCGGCCACGAGAGGCTCTTCTCCACGCACCTGCCCGCCGAGGTGCAGCCCGGAGAAGCGTACAGCATCGTGGTATTCCCCGACACCCAGAACATGTCGCAAAGCTATCCGACGGTCTACACCCGCATGACCGATTGGGTGACGTCGCAGGCCGCCGAGCGGAACATCGCGCTCGTACTGCACGTGGGTGACATCACGAACCACGACACGCCGGTGCAGTGGACCAACGCCTACCGCAGCATGAGCCTGCTCCACGGCGTGGTGCCTTACGTGCTCACGTTGGGCAACCACGATATGACGGCGGGCCGGGGCGGAGCGGTCTGGGCCCGGGGCCTGAGCCTGATCAACAACTACTTCAAGGTGGAAGAGGCCGAGCGCTACTCCAACCTGGCCGGCACCATGGTCCCCGGCCGTCTGGAGAACCACTACCACCTGTTCACCATCGGCGACGACAAGTACCTGGTCATCGCCCTTGAGTTCGGGCCGCCGGACGAAGCGCTCGAATGGGCCAACGAAATCGCCGCCCAGTACCCCGACCACCGGCTGATCCTGCTGACCCACTCGTACACGTCGAATGCCGGTGGGCTGAGCCGCAGTCCGGAAGGGTACGAGATCGCAGCCAACCCCGAGACCACCGTAAACACGGCCTACGAAATGTGGGAGAAGCTGGTCTATCCGAATGCCAACAGCTTCATGGTCGTGAGCGGCCACACTTGGCCCGAAGCGCCCGTCGTTCCCTTCCGCGTGCCTCGGGCTGCGGCCGGGCACCCGGTGTTCGAGCTCTTGTTCGACTGGCAGGCGGAACCGAACGGCGGCAACGGGTGGCTCGGCATCTTGACGTTCCACCCCGACGATACGCTCGAGGTAGTCGTCTACTCGCCGTACCTGGACGAAGTGGGCAACTACCGCGACTCCCGGGGCTTTACGAGCCGCACCGTCTTCGATCTGAACACGGGGGCGGCGCAGCGGCTGGTGAACTGAGTACGTTTGGCACCGGCTGCGTGCTGCGAGGCACCCATTAATGAAGGCCGTCCGGACCGGCACTTGCGGTTCGGACGGCCTTTTGCCTGCATTACTGCATCCCCTACTGCATCCCCTACGGCATCCTCTGCGTCACGCTGCGGCCCACGTAGTCGCCCTCCGGGAACGTGAACACCGCCTCCACGCTGCCGGCCGGCCGGCCCGGTCCCGCAGGAACAACCGCGGCGCTGCTCGCACCCGGTCCGGCGGGTTCGAGCCTCACCACGACGTCGCCCGGTTTCCGGTCCAGACTGCCCGCCGTCACTTCGAATCCGTCGGCAGTCTCCTTCACGAGCAGCAGCACGGGTGCGTCCACGGACACGCTCCATCCGCCGGGCGCCGCCACGGAACCCGCCTGCCAAAATACCGCCTGCAGCTGGCGCAGCCCGTCGTGCCACACCGCCTGCACCCGGCTCGAGTTTTCGACGACCCCGACTCCGTGGGTTTCGGCGTAGGCGGCCACCTCATCGCGCCCGATGCCCGGCGCCACGATATACGCGTAGTCCTTCGCACCGGATCCGGAATGATCGATCCACAATGTAAACAGGGGCTGCGCAATCAACTGGTCCGAGTAAACGCTGTTGATGTCGCTCCACCGCCCCGTGCGCACTTCGTTGGACACATGTACCGCCGCCGGCTCGGGAAATACGTAGGCCACGCCGTCGTGGTGCACCCAGGCCACATCGCCCAGCGCAGCGTGGACGTTCGGCTCCAGGGTCTGTTGGCCTGCGGCGGCGCCGACCGTCACACTGCCCGCGAGCCGGGTCTGATTAATGGCCGTCGTCACCGTGGCCCCGGGCGGCACGTGGATGTCCGTGCCCAAGGCCACCACTTCACGGTCGAAGAAGAACCACGCTTTGCGAGCCCGGGCGCTGTCACGCTCCAGATACATGGCCAGCGCGCCGTACATGCCGTCCGAAACGCCTCCGGCGGGATTGCCCGCGCCCTTCACCGTAAGCCACGAACCGTCGACGAGCAGCTGGTGCTCCATGTGCCGCACGGTGCTACCCGGCAGCAGCTCCCAGTTCCACAGCGGGAAGGCGTTATCGTACTCCCTGCCCGAGCGCATGATGAACATCATCCCGTCGCCCAGGTGGTGGCCCTTCAAGTTTTCGTAGTTGCCGATTTCCGTCGCCAGGGTGCGGTCCGACGAAGCTTTCACCGAAATGTAATAGCCGGCCCGGTGGTGCGCCATGAAGTCGGACGTCCAGAAATAGCGGTTGCCGGTCAAGGGCTCCCCGGCACCCGCAAGGCGGGCGAGGAAGGCCTGCAGTTCCTCGCGGCGGGGCGCGTCCGGCAGCGAGGCCAAGGTCCGCACCAGATTCTGTACGTACGATGCGTTCCCGCTCGTGTGCTGACGGCTGAACACGCGGCCCGTCACGCTATAGTCCAAGGTGCTGCCCCGTATCATCCACTGCGTGCCGTCCAGGACGTAATCGACGAGCACGGACAAGGCGTCGGCCGGAAACAGCTGCGTTCCCCGGGCGACGTAAGCGAAGTGGGCCAGGTCGCCGGCGAACGATTCACCGTAGCCGCCGTTGTACAACATGGAACCGTGCTGGTGAAAACTGCCGTCCACCTGAATTCCTTCCGCACCGAAGGGGACGATCCGCAGCTCGGACGTCATCATCTCGAACGCAAAGGCCACCGTGTCCAGGTCCCCGGTGATCAGGCCCAGGCGCAGCCGGTTCCCTTCGTTCCAAACCAGGTTCGCCCCCGTATAGTGGCTGGCCGGTCTCGACAGCACTTCTCCGGAGATGATTTGCAGCGCCTCTTGGAACAAATCGTCGGGGATGGCGTCGCCCACCAGCAACAAGATGTCGCCCAGGCGCTGTGGCTGCCAGATCACGTTCCACCACCAGTTCGGGTTGCGGAAGCGGTTTTTGGTCCAGTAGCCGAGGGCCGCGACGATCTGATCCAGCAAAGCCCGTGAGCCCTCGTGCGGTCCTCCGGGAGTAGCGTAGGCCCGGGCCATGTTGAACGTACGATCCAGGTGCGGCACCGCCTGCCACCCGCCCACCGACTGGTCCGCGTAGTTGACGTCCGCCCAGCTGCCGTCTTCCCTCAACGGCGGGATGCCCAGACTCACCGGGCCGGGCAGCAGCGTCGCTTCGATGTACTGGTCCTTGATCCTGCGCACGAGCTCCTGGGCATCTTCCCTGCTCGCCGATACGGTCCGCATATAGGCCGGCACCTCCACACGCACTCGGATCCCGGGGTCTGCCACGATTTCCGTCTCGAGCTCCACGGTCCAACGGGTCGGCTCTGGGGGCAGCGGGAAGCGGAACGGTATCGTCACGGTCCCCGCTTCGGTGTAGGACAGGGCCTGGTCCAAGTCGCGGCGGTACGTGTACACGTGCGGTTCCGTGAGCGAACGCGCTTCGGCTGCGACTTGTCCGCGGACCGTGACCCCCTCCAACCGGCCGTCGGCTTCCACGATCAGCGCGCCTTCCACTACTTGTGCCACGGGATCGACACGCAAAGACGCGGCCCTAGCCTCGACCACCCCTGCGTCGATGCTGCGCGCCTGCGAGAAAGATACCTTTCCGTCCTGCACGTACTCGAGGCGCAAGACGGCCGGCCCGGCGGGCAGGCGCGCCGCGTCGATGGGCACCTCGACGACACCGGCAGGGCCTGAAACCGTATGCAGGATCTCCTCGTCGCCGGAACCCCGGAGCAATACGAGGCGGATCTCGCCGGGCAGCGGAAGTTCGGCTCCCGTATCGATTTGCACCGTCAGCTCGTTGCGCCGGTCGACGCGGGTCACGCTGATCCATCCCCCGCCGGCGGGCCGTTCCAAGAGGCGCCAGCCGATCCCCACCGGGACGAACTCGGGCCGCACGTCCATGAGCTGCGGCAAGGCGACCGGCTCCCCTTCGCCGGCTGCGCCGCGGTACTGCACGGCGGTCCCCGCGTGGAGGGCGTGGTCCCAAGGTTTCAGCTGCAGCGCACCGCGGTAGAAAGGCTCGCCCGTCGTGACGTCCACCACGGAAACGGCCAGGTAACCTTCAGCGGGAGCGTAGCTGATCGTCGTCTCGTACGTATGGCCCGCCTCGGGGAACTTGCCGCTCTCGAGGGTGAGCAGCTTGTATCCCGCCCACTCGCCCGTGCCGGACGCCGGGCGCAGCTGCGATGGGAAAAGGTCCAAGTTTGTATCGAGGCCCAGGGTCCAAAGCTGGAACCACCCGTCGCGGCGGAAGCGCAAGGCCAGGTCGACAGGGGGCGCGGCCCCTTCGGAGGAGAAGCCGGCAAGCCAGATGGTATCGACGTTGCGCAAGTCGGCCTCGTTCGGGAACGTGATGCGCGACACAATCGTGACGGCCTCGGTAAAGGGGCTCGGGTTAAGTTGATAGGCTGCCCGGTCGGCTACGTGGGTTTCGTAGGCAGTCGTCGCGGTCCGGCCCTCGGCGCCTGCATACGCCGGCACCGACGGCACAGGCTCAACACAGAACCCGAGAGCGACGACTAGAACCCAGACTGCCTTGGATCTTGCGATGGCTTTCCACCCTGCCGGCATCGAAGGTTCCCCTTTCGTTCTATCCCGCACCGCTGCGCGATACGAGGCGGCGGGCGAAACCAAGATGGACGAAATCACGACGCGCACAGACCGCCTCGACCCTAGCTTACCCTGGGCCGGGCGGTCTGGCAATGGATCATCGCGTGAATTCCATGGACTGTATTTAGGTCTTAGCCCCTGCTGCGTGCCGCTCCGGGGGCTACTGGTTCAGCATCGGTTCCACGCGCTCTTGGATGGCCTGGGCGACGGTGCTCGCCGGGATGCGCTCACGCCAGAACCTGTTAAGCTCCTCGTTGAACACATTCCACACGTCCCGGTTCGGAATGACGGGATACGGCACGCCCACTTCAAAGGCGCGCAGGATGTAGGGGTCGTAGTCGCCTTCGAGCACCACGCTGCGGATCGCCGGGATGCCGCTGCGCACTGCTCCGGCGATGCGCTGGCCTTCGGGACCCGCGAAGAACGAAAGGACCTTCCAAGCTGCTTCCGGGTTCTTCGTACCGGCGGGAATGATCCACAGGTTGGACCACACCCGGGAGCCGGCCTGTGTCTTCTGCGGGAGCATCGCCAGTTTCCAGTTCAAGTCGGGATACACGTTCGGATCGGGGGTGCCGGATCCGCCCACGTGCATGGCGGCGCGCTGGTTCAAGAAGGCACTGCCCAAGGGGCTCCTCTGCTCCGGAGTAGGCGCGACGCCGTGGACGTAGATGAGGTCGTGCAGGAACTGCAGGGTTTCCACCGTCCGCTCATCCGTCATCGTGACCATGGTGCGGTCGAAGTTGAACCAGTCGGCCGAGTTCGTGGGGAACCAGTGATAGTGCCCGTCCAGAACGAAGTCCATCACAAAGCCCCAAACCTGTACCTCGCCGTCGAATTCACGGTGGACACGCTTTGCCGCAGCCAGGAACTCGTCCCACGTCCAGTCGTCGCTGGGATGGCTGAGACCCGCCTCGGCGAACATGTCGCCGTTGTAGTAGAAGACCTTGGCCGTGATGTCACGCGACAGGGCATAATATTGTCCCTGCCACTGGAGCGCCCTTTGGATGGACGGGAACATGTCGTCGACGGGGAAGTTCTCCCGCACCAGTTGGTCGATGTTCATCGCTACGCCCAGCTCGGCCATGGCCGCAATCCAGTCGAAGCCGAGCATGGCCACGTCGGAGGCGGTGTCAGCCAAGGCCATGGTCATGAGCCGGTCATAATACCCCGACGAAGGATAGCTGGTATACTCGATCTCGTAGTCGGGGTAGGCCGCTTCAAAGGCCCGCTTGAGCTCATCGAGTAGACCTCCCGGAGTCGTCGGGTACCAAGACACCACGTGAACCGTCGTCTTCGCCGCCGCCAATACGGACACCGACATCACAAGGGCCAAAACTACAAACAGCGCACGCATGCGGCGCATGGTGATCCTCCTCTCTCACCCTTCGCACGTTGTTTCACACGCTTTACATGTGCTGCGCAGTTCCCCCACGGAGGTTGCCTCTTTGCGCGACCGTACGTGACGGCGACACAAAAGGTCCGCCGTGGGCGGGATGGGGAATTGTTCGATCCCCTTGGCGAAACTTTGTCCATGCCTCACCCCCCGGAACCGGCGGTTCGCGTGATTCTCACCGACCGCCCGTTTCCTTTATTTTGCGGAAAAGGATTTTGCCCTGCGTAGTGACGTGTTAACCTGATATGTTCGACTTTTCTGCTTCCCCTGCTGCAGCTTCTGGGCAGGGCGACGGCCGGGGAACGCCGCGGCAAAAGACCGGCCGCGGAGCACCGAACGGGCCTGCGGCGGCTGCCGCGCCCTCCACCTTGACACTGCCTGCCGTCCGGACTAAGATGAAAATGAAGTTTCACCCGCCCCCGAAATTTTTTCACGCCGGAGCGGCACGATGGCTGAGCGCATGCTTCCCCACGATATCCTTTCGACCATAGAGCGTATCCGGGCCGACCTGGGACCTTCTTTGCAGAGGGTCGCCGCGTACGTGCTCGACAACGCCCACAGGATCGGCAGTATGAGCCTCGGCGAGGTGGCCGGCGCGGCGGGCACGAGCAAGGCGTCGGTCGTGCGCCTGTGCCAGGCGCTCGGCTTCTCGGGCTTTCGCGAGCTGCAAAGGGCCTTCGCCCCCGGCGCTTTGGAGCAGGACGCCGTAGTGCGCGAGGCCAAGGCGGCGTGGGGTGGCGGCAGCCCATTGCCTTCGGGACCTTCGGCCACGCTCGCTGCCCTGGTCGCCTCGGTCCAGGGAACGCAGCGGCTCCTTCCGGCCTCCGCCGTCGACGTCGGCGCCCGCCGCATCGTGCGTGCGAGCCGCATCGTCTGGTACGGCGCGGGCGATTCCGGCTTCCTGGCGCTCAGTGCCGACCACCGGTGCATGATCAACGGGCTCAACTCACGGGCGGTTACGTCTTCGCGGGACGTCAGGGCGCTGGCGCCGCAGCTCACGAAGGACGACGTCCTTATATGCATCAGCCGGTCGGGGCGCCTGCCGTACCTCGTCCAGGCCGTGCGCACGGTAAAGACCGAGTCCGACGCTTACCTTGCGGCCATCACGGGCGACCCGGGCGCGCCCTTGGCCCAAGTCGTCGACCTTGCCCTAGTCAGCGCCCCCGTCGACATCCACGCGCAAGGCAAGCGCACTACGCTGCAAACCGCACAAATGGCGGTCCTCGACACGCTCATCGCCCGGGTGCTCGAACTGCACTATGGACAAGTCGAACTCCACGGCGTTCCCCCCGCAGGACCTGTGAACGGAGATGATTCGCGATGAAACCCGTGCGGCGCGTCGTCATGGTGCTGTGGGACGGCTTCGGCAGCTGTTTCCTCCGCCACTTGCCGAAGCTGCCGAACCTGAAGCGATTGGCCGACCGGTCCGTGCGCTTCCCGCAGTGCCGCACCGTCTACCCTACGGTGACGAACGTGGCCTGGACCGCCATGATGACCGGCGCGTATCCCGAAAAAACCCGCAATTTGGCTTACTACTGGGACCGGGAAGACGACGTGGTGTACGGCCTGCACCGCCGTTACAACCTGGAGAGCATCGTGGAAGCGCTGGCGCGGGCCGGGAAGACGAGCGCATCCGTCGGCATGTTCATTTTGCTGAACCACGGCCTCCGCTGGGAGCACGAAGGCGGCGAAGGGCGGCTCTACCTGCAACCCGACGACGGCTTCGACGTTCGGATCGACGAGGCCATCCGGCTGCTCTCCGGCGAGTACGGGTACGTGCCCGACTTCCTCACAGTGTACACGAGCATGCTCGACGGCCTGGCGCACCGGGTCGGGCCCGGCCATCCGAACATCCTGGTCCTGCTGAAACACCTCGACGAACACCTGGGCCGGTTGCTCGACTTTCTCGACGCGCACCCGGACCGAGACGAGACGGCCGTCATTTTCGCCGCGGACCACGGCTTTTCCCCGGCGCAAATCAGCATACGCGACGACATCACCCAGCGCCTGGCCGCGTCCGGTTACCGCATCACGTGGCTCAGCACGGGCGAGTCGGCTCCGGAGGACGCGGAAATCGTCGGAGTCGGTCCGGGTCGCACCGCGTCGATTTATTTCGTACGGCGCCGGACGGATCCGCCCCGGACGTTCACGGCCGCCGAACGGGAGGAAGTCCGCCGCATTTTGGAGGAAACACCCCACGTCGACAAGGTTCTGGGCCCCGACGAGCTGAAGGATCTACATACGGACACGCGCCTCGGCGATCTCGTGTTGGAAGCGGAGATCCCGTACGCCTTTTGGCCCCGCACGAC
>JAAYLA010000254.1 GCA_012522135.1 Bacillota bacterium
GCAGTAAGCGGCAGATCGTACGCCGCCCCCTGCGCGAAGAAACCCTTCGCAGCAACGCCACGAAGGGTTCCCCATTGGTGGAGCCGAGCGGGATCGAACCGCCGACCTCTTGAATGCCATTCAAGCGCTCTCCCAGCTGAGCTACGGCCCCACATCCTAGTTTCTCAAGTCGCCGGTGCCCCCGACGCACTGCTCATTATACTGTAGGTCCCATCATCCGTCAAGTCCTTTTCTGCAAGAATCGCCCAGCTCAGCCTACGGCACGACAACGGAAGCCTGACAGAGATGCCACGACCCTCTAGCCGGTCTCGGGCCGGCGGACCAAGTAAAACACCCGCTCCTCAACGGGTTCCGGCGGGGTGAGACCGGCCACCTCGCCCCAGCTCACCAGCTGCAGGCCTGCCCCTGCCAGAGCAGCCGCCATCTCCTCGTGCGAGTACGCCCGTTGCACGTGCACTTCGTCAACCCGCCGGTACCGCCGCCCGCCCTCGTGAACGAAGAAAGCCAGGTGCATCGTCACCGTGCGTCTTTCGGGATCGTACGCGTTTTCCCAAATGTAGGACAGCTCGCCCACGTGCTCTGCGTACGTATAGTCACCATACACGTGCTCCAGCTTCCACGCGGTGTTGACGTCGAAAAGTAGAATGCCGCCGGGCCGTAGGCTACGGCGCAGATTGCACAAGGCAGACGTCAGTTCCCCATGCTCCGTGATGTAGTTCAGGCTATCGCAAAGGCACAGCGCCGCGTCGTAGGACCCGGGCAGGTCCAGGCGGCGCAGGTCCTGGTGGTATAAGGGCAGATCCACACGCGCGGCCTCAGCGTTCCGGCGCGCCTCGCGCAACATGGCCTCGGAAATGTCCACTCCGGTCACACGGTGCCCCAGCAGTCTCAGGCCCACGGCGATCCGCCCGGTGCCGCAGGCCGCGTCCAAAAGGTCGAACCTGCCTTGTCCCATACACTTTTCCAGCACGGCTTGTACGAAAGCGAGCCACGCATCCCAATCGCGGGTTTCCGAGAGCACCTCGTAATACGGGGCTAGATGGGCGTAAGGTGCCGCCTGGTCGCCGCTCATTCGTCCACGCCTACCAAGCGGAGCGTCTCGCCTTCGCCGACGGGCCGAAGCCGCGGCGCATCACCCCAAAGCCGCTCCAGATCGTAGTACTTGCGGGCATCGTCTTGGAAGACGTGGACGATCACGTCGCCGTAGTCCATGAGCACCCAGCGGGCCTCATCCCAGCCCTCCAACCGGCGGTAGTACACGCCCCGCTCCTCCAAATATTCACTGATGCCGTTGCAGACCGCCCGCACCAGTTGCACGTTGTCTCCGCTCGCGATCACGAAGTAATCCGTCATGATCGTCAGCCCCTGCAGGTCGAGGATCTGCACGTCCGATGCTCTTTTGTCCAGGGCGATGCGGGCCGCATGGGTTGCGATCTCTGTCGGTGTCAGAGTGCTCTCTCCTCTCTCGCTAGCCGCTATAATCCCTTCCCACGATGACGACGATATCGACGCCGGCCGTATCCACCGTCGCCGGAACCGATGCATCCTCGGCTACCCGTCCGCCGAGCAAGGAAGCGATGTCCCTAGCCGTCTCCACTTTTCCGGTAAGGGGAATGACCAACGTTTGGGCATAGGTATAGCGGTCCGCGTTGCCGATCCGGCTGACATA